>JANNNQ010000175.1:0-18499 GCA_031398625.1 Pseudomonadota bacterium | reverse complement strand
CGGATAGGTGCGGTCGATGATCCGGCCGACGAGCTGATCAAGGAGCTGCCGATAAATCGGCACGTCATCGGTCCACTGGGGCTGGGTCGCTTTCTTCATGGGTGCCTACGATAGCTTGACTGCCGGCCCCGCGTCGATGTATTACTAAACTACTGTATTACGACAATAACACAGTGATGCAAACGACACGAGCCAGGAAGCTGCAGGAATGGCAGGAGAATCGGGCGGGCCGAACGGCCCCCGAGGGCGGGACCGACGCTGCCGACGCCCTAGCTGCATCTGCGATGGACCGGCATGTCCTCCGCCCCCGTTTCACCCGACAGCAACTTGCAATGGGCGGGCTGTTGGCCGCGTTCTTGGCCGTGGCCGGATATGCCTACATTGAATATGGCATCACCCGGGCCCTGACCATCAGGGCCGAGCGCTTGACGCTCTCCACAGTGGAGTCGGGCCTGTTCAATGATTTCATCCCGGTCACCGGCCGCATCGAGCCCCGCGACACCGTGTTCCTGGACGCGGTGGACGGCGGGCAGGTGGCGGAGGTGCTCGTCGAAGAGGGAGCAGTTGTTGGAGTAGGCCAACCGCTCGTGCGCCTGAACAACACCAATCTCCAGCTGGAGGTCATCGCACGGGAAGCGCAGATTTCCGAGCAGCTTAACCGCTTGGCCAGTACCAAACTCCAGTTCGAACAGACCCGGCTCAACCACGCGCGCGAGCTCATCGATGTCCGTTTCCGGATCGACCAGTCTTCGCAGCAACTCGCCCGCTTCAACGCCATAGCGAATACGGGCGCGATTCGCCGGTCGGATATCGAGGATGCCGCACTTGAGATGGAAAGGCTGAAACGTCTAGAAGCAGAGCTGCTATCGGCCCAGCAGATCGACACGACCCTGCAGGCCGAGCAGATCCAGCAACTGGACCAGGCAGTCGACAGCCTGAACCGGAATCTGCACCTCGCGCGCCAGACCCTCGATGATCTCGTCATCAAGGCGCCACTGGCCGGCCAGCTGACGTCACTGGATGCCAATCTGGGCGCCTCCAAGCAGCGCGGCCAGCGCATCGGGCAGATTGACCAGCTGGGGAGCTACAAGGTGGCAGCGTGGATTGATGAGCACTATCTGAGCCGGATTACTGCAGGCCAGCAGGCCACGACCGAGATCGCAGGCAAAACGTTCCAGCTGGAACTTACGAAGGTGTATCCGGAAGTGCGCGAGCGCCAGTTCAGGGTTGATCTGGAATTTGCAGGCCCGGCGCCCGAATCCATTCGCCGGGGGCAAACTCTGCAGCTCCGGCTGGGTCTGGGCGTGGAGACCGAAAGCTTGATCGTGGCCAACGGTCCGTTCTACGACGATACGGGCGGGCAGTGGGCTTTCGTGCTGAACGTATCGGGCAAGGCGGAGCGTCGCAGCCTGCAGCTGGGACGACGCAACGTCGAGAGCATCGAGATCCTGTCTGGCCTCAAGGCGGGAGAACGTGTGGTGACATCGGCCTACGAAGGCTTGCTGGAAATCGATGAACTGCGCGTGACGGGTCTTTGAGAAAAAGCGTCCAACGGTGAGGGGAGAAAGATGATCAAGCTGTCCAACGTCCGCAAGGTCTATCGCACCGATGAACTCGAAACCACGGCGCTCGACGACGTCTCCCTCGAAATCAACAAAGGAGAATTCGTCGCCGTGATGGGGCCTTCGGGCTGCGGCAAGTCCACGCTGCTCAATGTAGTCGCCATGATCGACACCCCGACGAGCGGCCAGTACTACTTCGGCAAGGACGAGGTCTCGAGCTACAAGGAGAACAAGCTCGTCAACCTGCGCAAGAAGAACGTCGGCTTCATCTTCCAGAGCTTCAACCTGATCGACGAGTTGAGCGTCTTCGAGAATGTCGAACTGCCCCTGCTGTATCAGGACGTACCGAAGGACCAGCGCCGGGCGCGGGTACGGGAAGTACTCGAACTCGTCGACATGGCAGCCCGTGCCAGGCACAAGCCATCGCAGCTTTCTGGAGGCCAACAGCAGAGAGTTGCCGTGGCACGTGCGGTGGTCGCTGATCCCAAGCTGATCGTGGCCGACGAACCCACCGGCAACCTCGACACCCGCAATGGCGACGATGTCATGGACATGCTAACCGTACTCAACGAGCAGGGAGCGACGATCTTGATGGTGACGCACTCGCCGACTCACGCCGAGCGCGCCCATCGAACCATCAACTTCCTGGATGGCCGTGTCGTGCCGAGCGTGCAG
The DNA here is from genome assembly GCA_031398625.1 of Pseudomonadota bacterium. Taxonomy (GTDB): domain Bacteria; phylum Pseudomonadota; class Gammaproteobacteria; order Steroidobacterales; family Steroidobacteraceae; genus CAIUGU01. The sequence goes on along the minus strand of JANNNQ010000175.1, from coordinate 16,262 downwards.
GACGCAATCTGAACCCTGTGGGGCGCCTGCTCGCGGGGCGCCGTTTTCTTTGCTGGGAGTACGTCAATGGTCGGACACTACCTTGTAGGGGCATTGCGTGCTTTCCGCCATAGGAAAGCTGCAACGCTGATCAACATACTGTGCCTGGCGCTGGGATTAGCAGCATTTATCGTTGCCTACTCCGTAGTGAGGTATCTCCAGACTTCCGAGCGGCACTTCGTCAATGCCGAGCGCACCTACATTATTTCTACAGAGCTCGACTTCAATAACGAGCGACCATTGCTGAATTCGTTGCTCACTGCGGAGCACGCAGCAAGATACGTTAAAGAGGAATTTCCTGAGCTTGAAGCTGTAACGAGAGCTTTCGCGATGGGCGATACGGTCATTGCAGCAGGTGCAGAGACGGCATACGCCGCAGGCATCGCGGCCGATCCAAACTTTCTTGACGTCTTCAATCTTGATTTTTTATCAGGGAACCCGTCGGATGCCCTGACCAAGCCCCGGAGTGTATTGATAACCGACGCTCTCGCGTTGCGGATGTTTGGGTCGACCAGCGTTTTGGGCAAACAGGTCAAGATCGAGGGTCTGACGGACGTCACGATTACCGGAGTGATTGGCCCGCCTCCGAGATCCTCCCACTTTGATTTCGAAATGTTGATGACTTGGGATGTTCTTGAAACAAACAGGGCTGTGCGGAGACGTGCACCGCCTAGATCTGCTCCGGAGCATTGGCTCGCAATTACTGCCACTACCTACGCTCTGCTTCCCCGTCAGGGTCTGCCGAAGGCCAGGGAAGCGCTTCTGTCTCGCCTCCCGGATTTTGCTGGCAAGTATGTTCCGGACGATCAGAAAGGCCTCTATGGCGTCGGCTTCAACGCTGTTCCATTGGACTCGCTGCAGATTGCCAAGCTAGATCAGATGCTGTTCGCCAACATCGGCAGGGAAGTGTCGATAGCCACGCTGCTCTTCTGGCTGGGCGCTCTTGTTCTGGGATTGGCGTGCATCAATTACGCCAATCTGGCGATCGCACAGGCGGCAACCACGTTCAAGGAAATCGGTACTCGCCGAGTTGTAGGTGCGACTTCCCGCGATCTGCTGCTACAGAGTCTGCTGCAGACCACGGTATACGCGACTATCGCGCTGATCGCTGCCATCTGCTTCGTCCTCGCCATTTCGCCTCTGGTCGATCAAGCACTTGATGTCGAGATCAGAAAGATCGCCTTCTCGGATGGATGGCTCTGGCTTTTTATCCCCACCCTTCTTCTTGTCGTGACCGCTGCAGGCGGGGTTTATGTGGCAATGGTCTGTTCCGATGTGGCGCCAAGTCGCGCCTTGGGCAACTCAACCCAGGCATCGCGACGCGTCAGTCGCGCCATGATCGCGGGTTTGCAGTTTGCTGCGGCCTGCTTGTTGATTGTCGTCGTGACAGTAATGCAGAGGCAGGCTCAAGCCATCAAGGCAATTGCTGTGGGGACGCAGGACGATTCCATCGTGCTGATCGGCAACAACCTGAATCGGGCGCGTGTTGGTTTCGACGCATACAAAGCCCTTCATGCGGCGATTCCGGGCGTGCAGGAGGTATCGGCCGGTACATTTCTTCCCTGGGCATCTCCGGAAGTAGTCAACTTCAGTAGCGGCCCTTCAATTGAAGCGCCGCGACTAGCCATCAATATTTATGGCATAGAAGAGGATTTTTTTGCCGCTCTCGATATTCCCCTGGTCGCTGGAAGATATCTCAGTACAGAACATGGATCTGACTTGCGCGAGGTGGGTGCGGCATCTACGCAAACTGCGGAGCCCGTTTCAATTGTGATTGATCGCGCGTTGGCCGAAAGCTTGGGGTTGGCCAATCCCGATGAAGCCATCGGTCGCTTGCTCTACGACCCCCCATCTTTTCCCGGTGAGCCGGGAGCGATTTGGCAGCCATCCCGTATCGTCGGGGTGGTCGAGAATCGGCCGTTCAGGGTCCAGGGATACGGCGCTATTGGGAGCGTCTACGCACTTGTCCCACGACCTTGGACCCCTATGTTGCGCGTGTCACCACAGAGCCTGCCCCGCACCCTTGAAGAGATCGAGGACGCATGGCGCCAGCTCGCTCCCAACACTCCTCTGGATGTCCGTTTTCTGGATGCAACGTTTGACCAGGGATTCCGGCAGTTCACCATGCTTTTCAATTTCGTGACTGGACTTGCGATTCTTGCGGTAGGGATAGCAGTCGCAGGTCTCATCGCATTGGCCACTCACGAGGTGCACCAACGCTTCCATGAAATAGCCATCCGCAAGACGCTTGGAGCGCCTGCCGCAACGGTGGCAGCTCACCTCTTGAGGGGGTTCTCCCTACCAGTGCTCATCGGCAATCTGGTGGCACTGCCAATCGCTTACCTTGCTGCACAGGCATATCTCAGTCTGTTCACCTTTCGGATCGACCTGACAGTGTGGCCGTTCCTTGGGGCTGTCGCTGCGACGATGACGATCGGTTGGTTGGCAGTCGGCTATCAGGTGCTCCGCGCCGCCCGCCTTGATCCCGCGACCGTGCTTCGATACGAGTAATCGATCCTCAAGCATTGACCGGCAATACATTACCGGGGTAATGTGAAGCTATGGCAATTGCACAATCCAAGGTCACGGCGCAGGGGCAGATCTCCGTCCCCGCAGAAATCCGCAGGAAACTGGGGGTCGGTCCCGGCTCCATACTGGAGTGGGACGAGCAAAGCGGACAGATCATTGTTCGCAAGGCAGGGCGGTTCACTTCCGCCGATGTGCATAGCGTACTGTTCGGTTCTGGAGAAGCGCCCAGGACACCAGCCAGCGTCAAGGACGGCATCAAGGGGTACGTTCGCAGGAAGCATGCGCGCGATTGACACGAATCTGCTGGTTCGGCTGCTGGTCCGCGATCATCCGCGGCAGCTGTCAGCTGCGGAGGAATTTGTGGGCAAGGGGGCATGGGTTTCCCACCTGGTTCTGGCTGAAACCCTCTGGGTTCTGGACGCTGTCTATTCACGTACAGCAGAACAGCTGGTGGCGGCGATCGAGAGAATCCTGATGCATGAGCATCTGCTGCTGCAGGAAGCCGACGTTGTCGCCGCTGCGTTGGAGCAGTTTCGCGAGCACCCCTCACTCGGCTTTTCGGATTGCCTGGTCCTGGAATGCGCGCGCAAGGCTGGTCATCTGCCGCTGGGAACTTTCGACCGGCAGCTGGCCAGGCTTGAAGGATCACAGCGAATCACCTGACGCTGCTTCCTATCGTCCATTTCTATCCATCGAATCGAAACTATCGATTTCCTGTATGGGCAGGTCGGGGCCTAGTCTGGCACCGTCCGTTCAACGTAGGGGGAGAGTTCAAGTGTCAAGCGAAGCCAAGTGCCCTTTCAATCACGCCGGCGGCGGTACGAACAACCGGGACTGGTGGCCGAACCAGCTGCGGCTGGACCTGCTGAACCAGCATTCCTCCCGCTCCAATCCGCTCGCAGGCGATTTCAACTACGCCGAAGCGTTTTCGAAACTGGACTACTCGGCGCTGAAGAAGGACCTGCTCAAGCTGATGACCGATTCGCAGGACTGGTGGCCGGCGGACTTCGGTCACTACGGACCGCAGTTCATCCGCATGTCGTGGCACGCAGCGGGTACTTACCGCGTGGGCGACGGGCGGGGCGGTGGTGGCCGTGGCCAGCAGCGATTCGCGCCGCTGAACAGCTGGCCCGACAACGTCAACATCGACAAGTCCCGCCGCCTGCTGTGGCCCATCAAGCAGAAGTACGGCCAGGCCATTTCCTGGGCCGACCTGCTGATCCTGACGGGCAACGTGGCGCTCGAATCGATGGGCTTCCGCACCTTCGGCTTCGGTGCGGGCCGCGCCGATACGTGGGAACCGGATTACGACGTCAACTGGGGTGACGAGAAGACCTGGCTCGGTACCGACAAGCGGTTCTCGGGTGAGCGCGAGCTCGCCAAGCCGCTCGGTGCCACCCACATGGGCCTGATTTACGTCAATCCCGAGGGCCCCAACGCCAACGGCGATCCGATCTCCGCGGCACGCGATATCCGCGAGACCTTCGGGCGCATGGCGATGAACGATGAGGAAACCGTCGCGCTCATCGCGGGCGGCCACACCTTTGGCAAGACACACGGTGCCGCTCCGGAATCGCACAAGGGCCCGGAACCCGAGTCTGCAACCCTCGAGGGCCAGGGCCTGGGGTGGACGAGCAACTACAAGTCCGGCAGCGGCGCTGATTCAATCGGCTCGGGCCTGGAAGTCACCTGGACCACCACGCCAGCACAGTGGGGCAACAACTTCTTCGAGAACCTGTTCAAGTTCGAATGGGTGCAGGAGAAGAGCCCGGGCGGCGCCATCCAGTGGGTGGCCAAGGATGCACCGGAGATCATTCCGGACGCTCACGACCCGTCGAAGAAGCACAAGCCGAAGATGCTGACGACTGACCTGTCGCTGCGCTTCGATCCGGCTTACGAGAAGATCTCGCGCAAGTTCCACGACAACCCGCAGGCGTTAGCCGAAGCCTTTGCCCGCGCCTGGTTCAAGCTGACCCACCGCGACATGGGTCCGCGGGTCCGGTACCTGGGGCCCGAAGTGCCCAAGGAAGAGCTGATCTGGCAGGACCCGGTCCCGAAGGTCGATTACCCGCTGATCAACGGCGAAGACGTGGCCGCACTGAAGCAAAAGGTGCTGGCGTCGGGTCTCTCCGTGGCGGAACTCGTGTCGACGGCCTGGGCCTCGGCATCGACCTTCCGCGGTGGCGACAAGCGCGGTGGTGCCAATGGGGCACGCATCCGCCTCGCGCCGCAGAAGGACTGGGAAGTGAACCAGCCCGCGCAGCTCGCGAAGGTGTTGAAAGTCCTCGAGGGCATCCAGTTCGAGTTCAACCAGTCGGCGTCGGGAGGCAAGAAAGTGTCGCTGGCCGACCTGATCGTACTGGCCGGTGTCGCAGCCATCGAGAAAGCGGCAAGTGATGCTGGTGTGAGCGTGACGGTGCCCTTCGCTGCGGGTCGCAACGATGCTTCCCAGGAACAGACCGACGTCGAGTCCTTCGAGTACCTGAAGCCCGAGGCCGACGGCTTCCGCAACTACTCGTCCGGCGACCTGGGGTCCAGGGCCGAGCACCTGCTGGTGGACAAGGCCCAGCTGCTCACGCTCACGGCACCCGAGCTGACGGTGCTGGTGGGTGGCCTGCGTGTGCTGGGCGCCAATTCCGGTGGTTCGAAGCATGGGGTCTTCACGGCGAAGCCCGGCACGCTGACCAATGACTTCTTCGTGAACCTGCTCGATATGGGCACTGCCTGGAAGGCGACGTCGGAAGGCGCGGACACGTTCGAGGGAAGCGACCGCAAGACGGGTGCTCTGAAGTGGACCGGTACGCGCGTGGACCTCGTGTTCGGTTCGAACTCGGTCCTGCGGGCGCTGGCCGAGGTCTACGGCAGTGCGGACTCGAAGCAGAAGTTCGTGCAGGACTTCGTGGCCGCCTGGACCAAGGTGATGAACCTGGATCGCTACGACCTCGCGTAAGCTTCGGGGCATGCAACTGATAGCGACCTGCCCCGAGGAAACCAAGCCTGCGCTCGTTCTCGAACTCGAAACTCTGGGAGCAACCGACGTTGCTCCCGGGTATCGAGCCGTCACGTTCGAGGCGACCGACGCGCTCTTCTACGAGCTGCACCTGAAACTGCGGACGGCCAGCCGCATCTTGCGAGTACTCAAGGAAGTCCCGGCGAAGTCGCCGGAGATGCTGCGTTCACAGGTGCGCCGCATCCACTGGTCCGAGCTCTTCGAGGCGCGACACGGATTCCTGGTCGAGAGCCTGGGTGACGATGTCGATAGCGGTGGCATGGCACCTAAGCAGGTAATCACCCAGGTGCGGGAAGGCATCCGCGACGCGTTCGAACGGGTGAAAATCGAACCACCGAAGATCAACCTCGAAGAACCGAAGGTGGTCGTGGTGGCGCACTTGAGGCACGGACGCTGCATGCTGAGCCTGGATACGTCCGGCAAGTCCCTGCACAAACGCGGTTACCGAGAGCAGGGCCATCCGGCGCCGCTCAAGGAAACCCTGGCCGCGGCGATCCTGACGCTGGCAGGGTACGACGGCAGCCAGCCTTTTCTCGATCCGATGTGTGGCAGCGGCACGCTGGCGATCGAGGCCGCGATGATCGCAGTCCACAAGGCGCCGCAGATCCATCGCAAGCGCGGCGAGTTCTACTTCGAGTGGCTCAAGAGTCTTGATCGCGATCTGTGGCGTACGACCCAGGATCGCGTGCGGGCGGAGAAACTGGAAGTCCCGCCTTTTCCGGTCATCGCCGCAGACATCAATCCCGCTTATGTGGCGATGGCGCAGAAGAGTGCACTCGATGCGCGCGTCGAGAAGTACATGACCTTCGGAACAGGCCGCTTCCAGGATGCGGAGCCACCCGCGCCGAGCGGCTTGCTCGTCACGAACCTGCCATATGGCGAACGCATCGGGAGCACCGAAGGCGAAGTGCTGCAGCTCTATGAAGAAGTGGGCGATACGCTCAAGCAGAAGTTCAGCGACTGGGAGGCAGCCATCCTGGTGGCGGCGGCCTCTCCTTACAAGGCGATCGGCCTCAGGCCCCGGCGCACGATCTCCCTCATGAACGGCAGCATTCCCTGCAAGCTCCTGCTGTTCGAGCTCTATGCCGGTACCCGGCGGACGTCATGAATGACTTTCATCCCGTCATCGACCGCAACGCCTGCGAGGGCAAGGCCGAATGCGTTGCGCTGTGCCCGGTCAACGTGTTCGAGATGGGGGTGCTGCCCGTGGAGCAGCGCAAAGCACTTACCTTGCGCGGCAAAGTGAAGGGTTTTGTGCACGGCTGGAGCCAGGCCTTCGCGGTGAACGCGAAAGCCTGCGAGGCTTGCGGCCTGTGCGTGAAGAACTGTCCGGAGGAAGCGATCAGCCTTGCGCGCAACTCAGCGGGGTGAGAGCTGCCAGGTGCCGTCGCCAGTGCGGCAAGCCTGGGTCTGGCGGGTATCCGACTTCCCGTTGAGGGTTGCCTGCAACGAGAAATCCCGGCAGTTGCTGTTGGCCCTGATTGCCATGGGCGTCAGTTCATAGGCGACGCCTGAGCGTTCGTTGCTCCACCGCACCCGCTGCCCTTCCTTCGCGAGTTCCAGTGCATGACCGACGCAGGCCCGGTCTGCATCATCCATGTCCTTACCGATCTCGCGGCCGATGACCGCACCGATGACCGTGCCGAGAATCGTGGCGACCACCCGCCCCGAGCCATCGCCGATCTGTGCGCCTACGACACCGCCCACGACGCCACCGAGCACGGTACCGATCGTTGCGCGGTCACAGCGGCCTTCGACGACGCCGTAGTCGCGTTCCCATTCTCGGCCCTTGTAACCGACGTATTGAGGATCGTTCTTCTTGCGCCAGCCATGTGCCGGAGCGTGATCGGGCGGGCTGCCTGCAAATACGGGTGCAGCCAGGCTGAAGCCCAATGCAAGCAGCACGGCGGGGGCGACTCCGCTCATTCCTTTCCGGATGGTCGATGTGTTCATGATCGGTTCCCCTTGCAGAAATTACATTCAGCCAATGAACGCTACGGTCGCGCGATAGTCTTCCAGATCGCGTTCGTATGCCACCTTGTCACGCTCGAGCTGGATGATTTCTGCCTTCAACCGGCCGCTTCGCTCCGCAAGCTGCTTCGTATCAACCAGGGCTTGGGCGCGCTCCTCCGTGGTCGAATCGCCAGTCACGATGACCGCAGTCCGGCGCACCATCTCGTCCTCCACCCGGTCAAGCTCTCGGCGCTTCGACTCAAGCTGGTTCGCCGCCGAGTTGACGCGTACGGAGAGTTCGTGAAGATGACGCCCGGACTCGTAGGCGCTGGAGAATCCCGCGCCGAGGTCGGCAGGGCAGACACCGCTGTAGTTGTTGCCGCGAGACCCGATCCTGAAGCCGTTTTCCGGCGTGCAGTACTCGCGCAATCCTGCTTCGCGACCGGCCTGGTAGCCGACTAGATCCGGGCTGACTCCATGCTTGGCGCAAGCCTTGCGATGCTGTCCGATGCGATCGCCCGAGTAACCGGCAACGCCATCTTCGAAGCCGACAGTCTGCCAGTCCACGGACAGGCATTCGGCCTCATCCATCGTTGCGCAGCCGGCAAGTCCGAGGGCAAGGGCGGTCAGCAGTAACTGAACTCTCATCGCAATTCTCCTGAGCCAGGGAGATCCGGATATGTCCACTGCGCGAAAGGTAGCGATTTGCAGAGATTGCCTGCGTGAACGATTTCACAGCCGGCCTTGATTGATGCACTGCCACCAGGACGACATGTCTCCGATTACAGACGGATTTTCCGCATTTCTGCAGCCCCGAAACTCTTATGATTTCCTGTGGGGAAACGCCGGAGCCCAGCCATGAAGAATTCTTTCCAGGAGCGATCGATGATCGTTAAGGCCCTGCCTGCTACTTGGATCTTGCTGCTCGCTGCCTGCGGTGGCGGTGGGGATGCGGCAGTGACGACTGGCACCCTGAAGCTCAGCATTACCGATGCTCCAGTCGACGATGTCGATGCGGTATTCATCCATCCAGTTCCGCGGCATCGCGTTGAAGCCAGAGGGTTCGGCGCCCGAGTTCATTACGACGCTGACTCCAGCGCCGCGCCAGATCGATCTGCTTGAGTACCAGCAGGGCCGGACGGCCATCCTGCTCGACAATGTCCCGCTGAATGCGGGGCGCTATGAGTGGGTGCGGCTGCTCGTGGACAACGAATCTGGCGTGCGCGATTCGTATGTGATGGCCAACGGCCTTGAGTGCGAACTGCGTGTTCCCAGTGGTTCCGAAAGCGGCCTCAAGCTCAACCGGGGATTCACGCTGCCCGCCGGCGGCAGTGCTGCCCTGACCGTCGATTTCGACCTGCGCCAGTCCCTGCGTGCGCCACCCGGACAGTCAAGCATGACCGGCGCCTGCACACAGGGATACATCCTGCGGCCCACGCTGCGACTGGTTGATGACGCGAGCGTAGGGGCTGTCGTCGGCAACGTCACGTTTGCCGCGGGCAGCGTGCCGGTGGGCTGCCTGCCCAAGGTCTACCTCTATCAGGGGACCGTGCTGCCCGATGATCTCGAAGACACGACCGCTGCTTCCCCGGATATCGAGCCCTATGTCACGGCTTCGGTCGTGATTCCGGAAGGCGGCGTCTCGGGTACGTACCGCATCAGCTTTCTCCCGGCGGGTACATACACGTCGGCATTCACTTGCAGCGATGACACGCCAGCAGATGAGACGCTCGTTTTCCTGCCAGCGTCTGGACAGGCGGTTACCGTGCAAAACAATCTCATTTCGACCATCAGTTTCGACGTGACCGTTCCTTGAGGTATTTGGCACCGGTATTGGCAGGAGTGCGATCCCTGTAGCTTTATTTGCCGGTGGATCTGCCGATAATCAGGTTCATGAAACCGGGGAATCTCTCCACAGGACTTGCCCTGCTCGTGCTGAGCGGCACCTGCTGCAGTGCAGCCACGTTGACCGTGACGGTAGCCGATATGCAGGGCAAACCCGTTCCGGGCGTCGCCGTAGTCGCGGTACCCGCGATACCTGAAGCCGATCCCGGGCCGCAGGCAGCGGTCATGGACCAGGTGGGTCTCAAGTTCGAACCCCAGCTCCTGGTCGTGCGCAGAGGGACGGTGGTGTCCTTTCCGAACAGCGACGATGTGGCCCACCAGGTCTATTCCTTCTCACCCGCCAAGCATTTCGCCTTGCCGCTGTATCGAGGCCAGGCAGCCGCGCCTGTGACGTTCGATCAGTCGGGCCTGGTGATCCTCGGCTGCAACATCCACGACTCGATGATCGGCTATGTCTACGTGGCCGATTCACCGCACTTCGGCAAGACCGATGTGAGTGGCCGGATCGAGTTTGCCTCGTTGCCCGAAGGCGCCTATCGACTGCTCGCCTGGAATCCCCGGTTCACGGAAGCGACTCCGGAGCTGTCACAGCAGGTGACACTCAGCGCCGATAGCACGGCTGCGTTCAGGCTGACGCGCCCGTTGCTGCCCCTGCCTGCAGCCAGCTCTCCCAGGAAGCTCCGGTACTGACGGTGCTGCGCAAAGCCTTCCTCGTCGCTGCACTCGGGTGGGGGACGGTAGCCGGCGCTGCCAGTCCGCACGAGTTCACTGCCCAGGTCGATTTGCGCTTCGTCGCGGTCGATACCCCGCTCACTTCCTTCGTCGACGGCGGACTGGGCTTGCTGCGTTTCGACGAGGAGCACGACGGTTTGCAGCTGGGGTTCCTGATGCTCGACTACGCCGGCCCGGTGACCGATACCGTGCGTGCGACGGCCACTCTGTTCGCGACCGATGACGGCGACAAGAATCCGATCGACATGACCGAAGCCTTCCTCGAGTGGCGTCCGGTGCCGAGCTCGGTGTGGCGCTGGCGATCGAAGCTTGGCGCTTTCTATCCGCCCATCTCGATGGAGAATCGCGGTATCGGCTGGCAGAGCCTCTACACCTTGAGTCCTTCAGCCATCAATACCTGGATCGGCGAGGAGATCCGCACGATCGGCGGTGAAGTCAGTCTCACGAACGCGGGCGCAGGAGTAGGCCGGCCTTTCGACTTCGGTGTGGTGCTCGGGATCTATGGCTGGAACGATCCGATGGGTATCCTCATCCGCCAGCGAGGCTGGGCACTGCACGATCGCCAGACGCCCTTGTTCGGCCGCCTGCCACAGACTGAAGTCGTGCAGTTCGGTCCGGACCAGCTCGAGTTCTTCGCCGAGATCGACAACCGGCCCGGGTTCTATGCGGGGGCCGAATTCTCGTACCGGGATCGCGTGGTCCTGCGCGCCCTGCGATACGACAACCGGGGCGATCCGGCGGCGACGAATGGCAACGAGTTCGCATGGCTTTCGCGCTTCAATGCGTACGGCTTGCGCGTCGAGTTCCCTGCCGGGTGGACCTTCATCGCCCAGCGGATGGACGGTGATACGGCGGTTGCGCCAAGCCCCGACGGACGGGGTGCAGGCATTCTCGACTACTGGTCCGATTTTGCCATGGTAAGCAGATCATTCGGCCGGCATCGGCTCAGCGCCCGCTACGACCGCATGCAGGCAGAAACCGTTCGCGGCGCGGCGTTCTTCGACAGCTGGCAGTACGGGCACGCCTGGACGCTCGCGTATTTCCTCGACCTGAACGATTCGTGGCAGATCGTTGCCGAAGCGTTGCGCAACGACAGCCGTCTCCGCCAGCGCAGCCTGGCTGGCTTGCCCACCGCTGCGACCGAGGACTCCCTCCAGCTGGCGCTGCGCTACAGCTTTGGCACGTGACCCGCCACCGCGGCATCGAGGCGAGACAAGACCTGTGATTCGAACTCCTCGCCCGTCCACCTGGCACGGTCGCGGGTCTGGGAAACGATCCGCAGGAAGCGGATGTGGGGAGATTCGAACGCGCGCCCGATCAGACGGGCCGCATCAGCCCGCTCCTCGGGGGTATCAATGCACTGCTCCAGCAGCGTATCGCGGGTAAGCCGCCGCTGCAGCCGCGTGCCAACGAAGCGCTCTGCGAAGACGTTGTAAAGGACGAATTCGCTCCACGACACCGGTTTCAGCGCGAGCAATACGTCGTACAGGGGGGCGCCGTGGCGCCTCTCGACTTCTTCATGCAATTCACGAATCACGGATCGATCGAACACGACGGGCGTGTCGGTGCGCACGTTCTGGGCTGCCATCGGGTCATGCGGCATCCCCAGCAGGCGATGGGCAGTTTCGGTCCAGAGACCGGGATGCCGATGCGGAAACTCTGCAGGAAAAAGCCGATTATCGAGCAACTGGGGTCTGCCATCGCTCACGAACTCCGCTAGATCAAGGCGTCGGCAGAGAATCAGGTCTGAATCGAGATTGACGCAGACGTCGAACCGGGCCTTCAGCGGGATCAGCAGCTTGGAGATCTGCTGCACCTGCCACCCGAAATAGGTGGCCCACGGAAACCAGCCCCAGCGTTTTCTCAGGCTGCGGAACAATTTCGCCCGCCAGCTGCCGTCAGCGCCATTGTAGCGGGCACAGGCGAGGCGGCCCCGTTCCACCGCTTCCGGGAGGACCTCTGCGGTCGTCATGAGAATGACGCCCCCGCGCTCGAACTGCCGATACAGGGGTCGATCCTCGGTATGGACAATAACCACATGCGGGGTATCGCCATTACCGAAGGCTTCCAGCGAGCGGCGCAGCATCCGGAAGTGATGTAGATCGCCCGCCCACGTGGGGGTCACGATACAAGCACTGAGCATGACATGATCCTTGCAAACTGGTTGGAGCTTGTCCATCCCGCAAAACCGCGTCCGGCAGGGGCCAGGCAGCAGCATCCTGCGATTGCATTACGCCCGTTGTGTACGGTATGAAAGGAGCAGCCGTAAAGGGGGATCCATGGAAAAGAACGAAGATGCCGTAGCCGGCAACGGGCTGCTCCATCGGCGCCTGTTTCTGCAAGGGGCCGCCCTGCTGGGTACCGGCGGCCTGTCACTACTCACCGCCAGGGCAGCTTCTGCCGAAACCCTCACCGTGCCTGCCTGGATGAAGGCACCCGGCGCATCGATGAGCGGGTATGGTCAGCCTTCGCGATTCGAGTCGGCGGTGCAGCGCGGAGTCCGGGGCAATCCCGCGGCGCCCGGCAGCGGTGCTTCACGCACTCCCCACGAACTGCTGAAAGGCACGATTACCCCGAACGGCCTGCATTTCGAGCGCCATCACAGCGGCGTGCCCGATATTGACCCTGCAGTGCATCGCCTGGTCATTCATGGGCGGGTGAAACGGACACTGACCTTTACGCCCGATGCCTTGATGCGCTACCCCACCGTCTCACGCATCCAGTTCCTCGAGTGTTCTGGCAACAGTGCAGCGAACTGGGCAAACGAAGCGCCACAGGGTTCCTGCGGCACGTTGCATGGACTGCTGTCGTGTAGCGAATGGACCGGCGTGCCGCTTTCCATCCTGCTCGACGAAGCCGGCGTGGAACCGGGTGCAGCCTGGCTGCTCGCCGAAGGAGCGGATGCTGCTGCCATGAGCCGCAGCGTTCCGTTGGCAAAGGCGATGGATGACGCGATCGTCGCGCTCTGGCAGAACGGTGAACGCGTCCGGCCGGAGAATGGGTACCCGATGCGCCTGTTTCTGCCCGGGTACGAAGGCAACATGAGCGTGAAGTGGCTGCGCCGGATCAAGGTCAACAACGAGCCCACGATGACGCGGGACGAAACGTCGAAGTACACGGAGCTGTACCGCGACGGCAAGTCGCAGCTCTTCACGTATCCCATGGGAGCGAAGTCGATCATCACGAGTCCGTCGTTCGGGTTAACCATGCAGGGCCCGGGTCTTTACGAGATCACCGGCATCGCCTGGTCGGGCGTCGGCAGGATTGCGCGGGTGGAAGTGTCTGCAGACGGTGGCCGCAGCTGGGCCGAGGCGGCCTTGACCGAACCCGTTCTCTCGAAATCGTTGACGCGGTTCCGGATGGCCTGGCGATGGAATGGCGGGCCCGCGATCCTCAAGAGCCGTGCGATCGATGAGACCGGCGCCGTGCAGCCGACGCGCGAAGCGTTGATCGCGGAACGGGGCGAGCGTTCGAACTATCACAACAACGGCATCCAGAACTGGCAGGTGGCCGCCAGCGGCGAGGTGACCAATGTCCACGCGTAACCTGCTGCTGGTTGCTGCGCTGGTTGCTTCGAGTGCCAGCGCAGCAGAAGGGCCTGCTCTCGGGGTCGCCGTAACAGCGGAAGAACTCGCAGCCTGGAACATCAGCATCCAGCCCGATGGCGAAGGGTTGCCCCCAGGGTCGGGCAATGCAGTGGCCGGCAAGCAGATCTACCTGGAGAAATGCGCCGCGTGCCACAACCAGGATGGAGCCGGACAACCTTTCGACCGGTTAGCAGGCGGACAGGGCACGCTTGCGACCTCCGCTCCCGTCAAGACAGTGGGCAGTTTCTGGCCGTATGCGACGACAGTGTTCGACTATATCCGGCGTGCCATGCCGTTCCAGGCGCCACAATCCCTGACCAATGACGAAACCTACGCACTGACCGCTTACCTGCTGTCGATCAACGGCATCATCAGGGAAAGCGAGGTGCTGAACGCGAAGTCATTGCCACGCGTGAGAATGCCGAACCGCGACGGCTTCGTGTTGATGTACCCTGCCGTGCGCTAGGAACTTCGAGGTATCGCGATGCGTTTGCTGCTGGCCTCTCTGCTGTTCGCGGCGTTTCCGGCTGCTGCCCAGGTCCAGGTCACGCTGGACCAGCCCTACGCGGAGGCCGGGCCCGCCGGCAGCAGCGGTCACCTGCTCAATCTGTTCATTCCCGTGGGTGCACGCGCGCCCTTGCCGGTCGTGGTCTGGGTGCGCGGGTCCGGCTGGATGGCGGACAACGGTCGCGAGCAGGCAGATGTCCTGGCGAGCCGCCTCAATCCTCGCGGCTATGCGGTGGTTGGCGTTTCCATTCGCTCCTCCGCGCATGCGCAGTTCCCGGGCCAGTTGCATGACATCAAGGCGGCGATCCGCTGGCTGCGTGCCAACGCAGAGGACCTGAAAATCGATCCCCTGCGCATCGCCGTCATGGGTGAATCCTCCGGCGGCTGGACTGCAGCCATGGCCGGCATCACGGGTGATGTGCCCTCGCTCGAAGGCAGCCGGGGCACACTCGGCCCGCGCACGGAAATTCAGGCCGTCGTCGCGTTCTATCCCCCGACGGATCTCACGCAGATGGACGCTCATTCGGTGAAGCCCTGCGGCCCCGCTCATCCCGGTGGCATGTCCAATGATGCGTTCTGCCATGGCGGCCCGAAGTCGCCGGAATCATTGCTGCTTGGCTGCGAACTGCGCACCTGCCCGGAACGCGCGGCACCCGCCAACCCGATCACTCATGTCAGCCGCAATGAACCGCCGATGCTGATCCTCCACGGCCGGCCCGATCCGCTGGTGCCCTACAACCAGGGCGAGATTCTCTACAACGCGCTGAAAGCCGCGTGCAACGAAGTGACCTTCATTACCTATCCGGACGCGGGTCATGGCGTGTGGCAGGAAATGCTGGGCGATCCCGCCACCATCAAGGGCGCCACCGTCCAGTCATCCAGTGCCTGCAAGGATGTAGCCAGCGCGCCGATCCAGCCGAACCTTGAGACGCTCGTAGGGTTCCTGGACAAGCATCTCAAGCAGTAGTCGCATGGCTGCACTCCGGCCCGGCCGCTATCGGCACTACAAGGGCAGCGACTACGAAGTGCTGGGGGTTGCCCGCCATTCCGAAACGATGGAAGCGCTCGTCGTCTATCGCGCGCTCTATGGTGAGCACGGTCTCTGGGTGCGGCCGCTCGCGATGTTCCAGGAAACCGTGGAGCGGGATAGAGTCGCCGTGCCGCGCTTCCGCTACTGCGGCGACGAGTAGTTACTTGCTCGTGTTATCGACCAGCGCCGCAATCTCGCGATGGCGTATCTCGGGCTTGATGCCATAGAGCGTGGCAACGATCGCAAGGTTTGCATCCGTGAAGAAGCCGTTCGCAGCCTCCACTGAATCCCAGACGTAGAAGTTCAGCGCCTCGCGCGCGGTCTCATTGATCGAATACCCCTTGGACCTGAGCCCGGGCATCCCGTCGAACTTCGAGCGTGTCTCCACTGCAATCCTGCACAGGGCATCGGCATTGAAATCGGCGCTACATCGAAACGTGAGGCTCACGGCGAACATTCTTCTCCTCCTCCGGAGACATGCTTCATTCGAGTAATCTACCGGAACTCAGTCGTTGGCAGCCAGCTGAAGTAAAGGAGGAGTCAGAGCATGCCCGCATCCAGCAGGCGGAATTTCGATGAGGTCATTCACTTCTGGTTTACCGAGCTGAAGCCTGAGCAGCAGTGGGCGGTCGATTCCGCGATTGACGCCACCATCATCCAGCGATTCGCATCCCTGCATGAGGCAGCAAATCGGGGGGAGTTGCATGAATGGCGCACAGAACCCGGCGGTCGCCTTGCCGAAATCATACTGCTCGATCAGTTCTCCAGGAACATGTTCCGCAATTCAGCCCGCGCCTTCGCCAGCGATTCGATGGCGCTGGCCTTGGCACAGGAAGCAGTCGCGGGGTCGCATGACTCGGCCCTTCCCCAGGAGCAGCGTCTATTTCTGTGGGTCTTCGTGGAAACGAGTGGGTAGAAATTGGTCATTTTTCACTCAAATCTGAGGCAGCATCGTGGTGAGGACCTTCAGTCGAAGGTATTCCTCATCGCGCAAACCGTAGGCACGGCGCTGGATGACTCGTATCTTGTT
>JANNNQ010000104.1:0-14645 GCA_031398625.1 Pseudomonadota bacterium | reverse complement strand
CGCCTGCAGCTGCTGACCGAGAGGGGACACCACGCCGCCACGTTGCGCCTGTCGCCGGAGCACCTGGGGCCGCTCGAAGTGCAGATTTCCGTCCAGGACAACGAAGCGACGGTATGGTTCGGCGCCAACCATGCGGACACGCGTGCGGCCCTGGAGCAGGCTTTGCCCCGATTGCGTGAACTGTTCGCAGCCCAGGGGTTGTCTCTCTCGCAGAGCGGGGTATTCCAGGAATCCTCTCCGGAACCGGGCCGGACTGCTCCCGATCTGCGTTCCGGGAACGCCCTCGCCGACGGAGGTGAAGGCGAGGCCGCTGTGATCGTGCAGTCCAGCCGCCGGGGTCTGGTCGACGCCTACGCCTGATCCGCAATGCGGGGGGAATGTGGGAACAGTCCCCAACCCCGCCAATATTCTGTCGCCCCCATCCGGGTGTGTCCTGCGTCACACTGCAGGATTTCCACAAAGTTCCATCGCACCAGACACTTAGCAAACCACGGCACGCCGTGGCACGCGCCTTGCTTTGTCAGGGCCGAGGTCTAGCCGTGTCCATTCTTGCGAAGGAAAAGCCGCAATGTCAGAAGCCGTTGCCGATGCCGCCGAAGCCACCCCGGAAGCAAAGCCGAAGCGCGGCAAGCTGCCGCTGATCATCGGTGCCGTCGTGCTCCTGGCTGCTGCAGGCGGTGGCTGGTACTTCCTCGGCAGGGGCGAGGCAGCGGGTGAAGGCGCAGCCGCTGAAGCGCCTGTACTCGCCCCGGCCATCTACGTGGGCTTCGAGCCGCCCTTCGTCGTCAACTTCGAAGCGGCAGGCGTCGTCCGCTTCCTCCAGGTCGCGATCCAGGTGATGACGCGCGACCCGCACACCGCCGAGGCACTGAAGCTGCACGACCCCGTCATCCGCAACGATCTGTTGCTCCTGCTCGGCAACCAGCAGCAGGAGACGATCTCCTCCCGCGAAGGCAAGGAGGCCCTCCAGCACCAGGCCCTCGAAGCCATCCGCAACGTGGTCAAGACCAATGGTGGTCACCCCGAGAGCGTCGAGTCCGTGCTCTTCACCAGCTTCGTGATGCAGTAAGGGCAGCGCCATGAGCGGCCAGGACGTACTCAACCAGGAAGAAATCGACGCGCTGCTGCACGGCGTGGACAGCGGCGCCGTCAGCACCGAACCCGTCCCGGCACCGGGCGAGGCGCGCGGCTACGACTTCGCGACGCAGATGCGGATCGTCCGCGGCCGAATGCCGACGCTTGAGATGATCAACGACCGGTTCGCGCGGCTGTTCCGCATCAGCCTGTACAACATGCTCCGCCGGACGCCCGAGATCTCGGTGACGCCGATCGCGATGAGCAAGTTCGGCGAGTACGTCCACAAGCTGCATGTGCCCACCAGCCTGAACCTGGTCAAGATCAATCCGCTGCGGGGCACGGCACTCGCGGTGATCGACCCGAAGCTCGTCTTCGCGGTGGTGGACAACTTCTTCGGCGGCAATGGCCGCTACGCCAAGATCGAGGGCCGCGAATTCACCGCTACCGAGACCCGCATCATCCACATGATGCTGAAGCAGGCGTTCTCGGACCTGAAGGAAGCCTGGGCGCACGTCGCGCCGATCGAGATCGAATACCTCAATTCCGAGATCAACCCGCATTTCGCGAACATCGTGAGCCCGTCCGAAGTCGTTGTCGTCACGCGCTTCCACATCGAGCTGGAAGGCGGCGGGGGTGACCTGGACATCACCATGCCGTACTCGATGCTCGAGCCGATGCGCGAGCTGCTGGATGCCGGCGTGCAGAGCGACCGCGCCGAACACGACGAACGCTGGATGGTGTCGCTGCGCGAGGAAATGGAAGACGCGGAAGTCGAGCTGTCCACGGTGCTCGGCCGGGCGCAGCTCAAGCTGTCCGACCTGCTGAACCTCAAGCCGGGCGACGTCGTGCCCTGCGATTTCGCAGGCAAGGTCACGCTGCTGGCCGAAGGCGTGCCCATTTTCCGCGGCGGCTTCGGCATGTCCCGGAACCAGGAAGCCGTGAAGCTGGACGAGCGCATCCGCCGCCACAAGCCCACGTCGCTCGGTTCCCTTAAAGCTTCCTGACCGTACGGAGATCGCATGAACGCCAAGACCGCAGAAGCACCCACCCGCGCCGAGTTCGAGACACTCAAGGCCGAAGGCAGCCAGGAAGGCGCGCGGGATGTCAATCTCGAAGTGATCCTTGATGTCCCCGTCTCCCTGTCGCTGGAAGTGGGCCGGGCCCGCATCAGCATCCGCAACCTGCTGCAGCTCAACCAGGGTTCGGTCGTCGAACTGGATCGCGCCGCAGGGGAACCGCTCGATGTGTTCGTCAACGGCACCCTGGTCGCCCACGGCGAAGTCGTGGTCGTCAACGAGAAGTTCGGCATCCGGTTGACCGATGTGATCAGCCCGGCCGAACGCATCCGCAAGCTGAAGTAAGCATCGTGCCGAAGTTGCCCACAGCAGGCGCGATACCCGCGTGCTACGTGCTCGCCGGCCAGTTGCTGGCTGCAGTGGCCAGCGCCGCGGAGAATCGTCCGTTCGCCGCCCCGCAGGCGACCGAAATGCCGGCGACGGGCGCGGGCAGCTTCTTCCAGGTCACCGTTGCGCTCGGCATCGTGCTGGCGGCCGTGTTTGCGGCCGCATGGCTCATGCAACGACTCCGGAATTTCAGCGGTGGCAACTCGGGTTCGATCAAGGTGCTGACCAGTGTGGCGCTTGGTGCGAAAGAGCGCGCGGTCCTCGTCCAGCTCGGCAGGCAGCAGCTGCTCCTGGGTGTCGCGCCAGGCCGGGTGAGCACGCTGCACGTGCTGTCCGAACCGCTGGCAGGCCAGGAGCCAGGGACGCCGGCGAATCCCGGTCCGTCCGCGGCAACCCCGAATTTCAAGGCCATCCTGCGCCGGAGCCTCGGACTGTCATGACCCGCTCCCGCGCCATTCTGTTTTCGCTGTTGCTGGCGCTGCCGCTCGGCGCCGTCGCGCAGGGCCTGCCGGCGGTCACCGTTACCACGGCTGCCACGGGTGGCCAGACGTACTCGCTGACACTGCAGGTGCTCGCGCTGATGACCGCAGTCACCCTGCTGCCGGCGATCCTGCTGATGACCACGGCGTTCACGCGCATCGTGATCGTGCTGGCGATCCTGCGGCAGGCACTCGGCGCGGGCCAGGCGCCGCCCAACCAGGTGCTGATCGGCCTGTCGCTGTTCCTCACGCTCTTCGTGATGTCGCCGGTCATCGACCAGATCAACTCGCAGGCGGTGCAGCCGTACATGGACGGCACGATCGACGCGACCGCCGCCTTCGATCGCGGCGTGGGACCCTTGCGGCAGTTCATGCTGAACCAGACCCGCGAAAGTGACATCGCCACGTTCGTCCGCATTTCCGGTGGCACCGGGTTTGCCACTCCGGAGGACGTGCCGCTGCGCATCCTGGTGCCGGCGTTCGCGACGAGTGAGCTCAAGACGGCTTTCCAGATCGGCTTCCTCATCTTCATTCCCTTCGTGATCCTCGATCTCGTCGTGGCGAGCGTGCTGATGTCGATGGGCATGATGATGCTCTCGCCGGTGCTCATCTCGCTGCCCTTCAAGATCATGCTGTTCGTCCTGGTCGATGGGTGGTCGCTGGTGATGGGCACGCTGGCCGGGAGCTTCTACTCGTGACGCCCGAAACCGTCCTGACGATCGGGCAGCGCGCCCTCGAGATCACACTGCTGCTGTCGGCGCCGCTGCTGCTCACGGCCCTGGTGATGGGCCTGCTCGTCGGCGTCATCCAGGCCGCCACCCAGATCAACGAAATGACGCTGTCGTTCATCCCGAAGCTCATCGCGATGGCGGTGGCCCTCGTGGTGGCCGGGCCATGGATGCTGAAGCTGATGATCAGCTACACGCGCGAGCTGTTCGAGAGCATCCCCGGACTCGTCGGCTGACAGCAGATGATCAACCTCACCACAGCCCAGATCGAAGCGTGGATCGGCCAGCTGTTCTGGCCGTTCCTGCGCATCGGTGCGTGCCTGATGGTCGCGCCGATCTTCGGCGCCCGCTTCGTGCCGCCGCGCACCCGCATCGTGCTGGCGGGCGCCATCACGTTGCTGGTGGCGCCCCTCGTGCCGCCGCCTCCCGGCATCGCCCCCCTGTCCGGCGCGGGCATCGTGATCACGGCGAATGAAGTGCTGCTCGGGATCGCCATGGGCTTTGTGCTGGGGGTGATCTTCGACTCGCTCGCGATGGGCGGGCAGCTGCTGTCGAACAGCATGGGCCTGTCGTTTGCGTTCAACGTCGACCCGCTCCGGGGTGCCAGCACGCCAGTGCTCGGCCAGTTCTACATGATCCTCGTGACGCTGACCTTTCTGGCGCTGAACGGCCACCTGGCCGTGATCCAGGCGCTCGCAGAAGGATTCCAGACGCTTCCCGTCGGCAGCTCCGGTCTCGGCCGCGACGGGCTGTGGATGGTCGTGAGCTGGGGCAACCAGCTGTTCACCGGCGCGTTGTCGGTCGCGCTGCCCGGCATGACAGCCCTGCTTGTGGTGAACCTGGCCTTTGGCGTGATGAGTCGCGCGGCCCCGACGCTGAACCTGTTCGCCGTCGGCTTCCCCATCACGCTCGTCTTCGGCCTCGTCATCGTCCTGGCCGGCCTGCCGGCCGTGCAGGCGAGCTTCATCGAACTGATCGGCGTCGCGCTCGGGTTCGTGCGCTCGCTCATGGGCTTGCCCGTCTAGGACAGCCATGGCAGACAACGACACCGATGACCGCACCGAACGCGCTACTCCCAAGCGTCTTGAAGACGCGCGCAGGAAAGGCCAGGTTCCCCGTTCCCGGGAACTCAATGCCGCCGCCGTCATGCTTGCGGGTGGCACGGGGTTGTATCTCCTTGGCGGGCCGCTGGCCCGTGACCTGCACGGCATGATGAGCTCGGCTCTGTCGATCACGCGCGAGGTAGCGCTGGATGACGCGCACCTCGTGCCGGCTGTGGCAGGTTCGGCACTCGATGCCCTCATTGCCTGCGCACCCGTTTTCGGCATCCTGGTGGCAGCGGCGCTGGTCGCACCGCTCCTGATCGGCGGCTGGGCCTTCAGCACCGAGGCCATGGCGCCTCAGTTCAACCGGCTGAATCCGCTGACCGGCTTCGGCCGCATGTTCTCGATGAACAGCCTCGTCGAGCTGACCAAGGCGCTCGCCAAGTTCGGCGTCGTCGGCCTGGTCGGCGTGCTCGTGCTCTGGAACGAGACGGACAAGTTGCTCGGCCTGGGACAGGAACCCACGCGGCTGGCCATCTCGCACGCGTTCGCGCTGAGCGGCGAAGCGCTGGTCTACATGGCGGCCTCGCTGGTGCTGATCGCCGGCATCGACGTGCCTTACCAGCTGTGGAACCACGCGAAGGAACTGCGCATGTCGCGGCAGGAAATCCGCGAGGAGCACAAGGAACAGGAAGGCTCGCCCGAGCTGAAAGGGCGTATCCGCGCCATGCAGCAGCAGCTGGCACGCGGTCGCATGATGCAGCAGGTCCCGACCGCGAGCGTCGTCATCACGAACCCGACCCACTTCGCGGTCGCCCTGCGTTACGACGAGGATCGCATGCGTGCCCCCATCGTCGTTGCGAAGGGCGCCGACCTGGTTGCCGCTCGCATCAGGGAGCTGGCGACGGAGAACGGCGTGCCGCTGTTCGAGGCACCACCCCTTGCGCGGACGCTGTTCCGCCACGTCGATATTGGTGGCGAGATACCCGCGACACTCTACACAGCCGTTGCGCAGGTCCTCACCTACGTCTTCCAGTTGCAGGATGCGCGCCGTCTCGGGCAGCGCCCGCCGTCACCGCCGGTCGTTGAGGTTGCAGAGTAATGGCCGCCGCACCCCGGCCCCTGCCGTCGCTGCGCGACATCGTGCGCTCCGGCCTCGGTGTGCCGCTTGGCCTGCTGGCGGTACTGGCCATGGTTGTCGTGCCATTGCCGCCGCTGGCGCTCGACGTGCTGTTCACGTTCAACATCGCGCTGTCGCTCATCATCGTGATGGCCGTGTTCTATGTCGCGCGGCCGCTTGACTTCGGCGCCTTCCCCTCGGTGCTGCTGCTGGCAACACTGCTGCGTCTCGCGCTGAACGTGGCCTCGACCCGCGTCGTGCTCCTGCACGGTCACCAGGGCACGGCAGCGGCAGGTCATGTCATCGAATCGTTCGGCGAGTTCGTGATCGGCGGCAACTACGTCGTCGGCGTGATCGTGTTCGCCATCCTGACCATCATCAACTTCGTCGTCGTCACCAAGGGTTCGGGCCGCATCTCGGAAGTGACGGCCCGCTTTACCCTCGATGCGATGCCCGGCAAGAAGATGGCGATCGACGCGGATCTCAACGCCGGCGTCATCACGCAGGAAGAGGCCAGCCGCCGCCGGGTGGAAGTGCGCGAGGAAGCGGATTTCTACGGTTCGATGGACGGCGCCAGCAAGTTCGTGCGTGGCGATGCCACCGCGGGCATCCTCATCGTGCTGATCAACATCATCGGCGGCATCGCCATCGGCGTGCTGGCTCATGATCTGCCGTTCTCGCAGGCCGCCCGGACGTACACGCTGCTCACCATCGGCGATGGCCTCGTGGCCCAGATCCCCGCGCTGCTGCTCTCGACAGCCGTCGCGATCATCGTGACCCGCATGTCGAAGTCGCAGGACATGGGCGGCGAACTGGCCCGGCAGCTGCTTGGCCAGCCGCGCGCACTCGCCGTGGCGGCAGGGTTGCTGGGCGTGATGGGCATCATCCCCGGCATGCCGAACGGGGCCTTCCTCGCCATGGCGCTGCTGTGCGGCGGCTGTGCCTGGCTGCTGCACAGGCGGACGAAGGTCGAGCCCAAGATCGAGGAGCCCAGCGCGCCGGTGCTGCCTTCGCCTGAATCGCGCGAGCTGTCGTGGGACGACGTGCCGCCGGTCGACATCATCGGCCTCGAAGTCGGTTACCGGCTCGTGCCGCTGGTCGACAAGTCGCAGGGGGGCGATCTGCTGGCCCGCATCCGCGGCGTGCGCCGCAAGCTGTCCCAGGACCTCGGCTTCCTCGTGCAGGTGGTCCACATCCGCGACAACCTGGAGCTTGCACCCAACACCTATCGGATCAACCTCGCCGGCGTGCCGGTGGGCGAGGGCGTGGCCTATCCGGAACGCGATCTCGCGATCAACCCGGGGCGCGTCTTCGGGAAGCTCAATGGCATCGAGACCCGCGATCCGGCGTTCGGCATGGAAGCGGTCTGGATCGAGCCCTCCCAGCGCGATCACGCGCAGACCCTTGGCTACACCGTCGTCGACACGAGCACGGTCATCGCGACGCATCTCAGTCAAGTCGTGCAGGCCCATGCCCACGAGCTCCTCGGTCACGAGGAAGTGCAGCACCTGCTCGATACCCTTGCGAAGACGGCACCGAAACTGGTGGAAGACCTGGTACCCCGGCTGCTGCCCCTCGGCACGGTGGTGCGGGTGCTGCAGGCGCTGCTCGCGGAGCGCGTCCCGGTGAGGAACATGCGCACGATCGTCGAGACGCTGGCCGAGCACGCGGGCAAGTCGCAGGACACCACGTTGCTGCAGTCGCAGGTGCGCATCGCCCTCGGCCGCCAGATCGTCCAGGACATCGTCGGCCTCAACGACGAGCTGCCCGTCATCACGCTGGAACCCGAGCTGGAGCAGCTGCTCCAGGGCTCGCTCACGGGCGGCAGCGCGACGCCCGGCCTCGAACCCGGCCTCGCGGAACGGCTCCAGCAGCGGCTCGCCGAATCAGCGCAGCGGCAGGAACTGACCGGCGAGCCCGCAGTGCTGCTCGTGCAGCCGCAGCTGCGCCAGACGCTCGCGCGCTTCATGCGGTCGAGCGTGCCGGGCATGCATGTGCTCGCATGGAATGAAATTCCGGACAGCCGCCGCGTGCGGCTGGTCACGGCGGTTGGACGGTAAGTCTCAAGCAGGCCAGAGAACCATGAAGATCAAACGCTATCTCGCCAAGGACATGCGCCAGGCTCTGCGGCTGGTGCGCGAAGGGCAGGGACCCGACGCGGTGATCCTGTCGTCGCAGCGCACTCCGGACGGTGTCGAAGTGACGGCGGCCATCGACTACGACACGAGGATGGAAGCACTGGGCGGGGCGGCTGCACCGGCTCCCGCTACTGCTGCAGCGCTGCGTGACAGCGGGGTACCCGCAACGGAGTTCGCGGCGCGCATGCAGCAGGTGGCCGCCAGTCCTCAGTCTGGATCGAGTCAGCCCGCCGCCGACCAGCCCGTGGCCGAAATGAACTCCGAGCTGAAGCGCCTGCGGCAGATGCTTGAAACGCAGGTCGCCACGCTGGCGTGGAACGACCTCACGCGCCGCGCGCCGGTGCAGTCGGAACTGTTGCGGGAACTGACCGTGATCGGACTCGCCGCCGAACTCGCCGCCGAACTGGCTGCCCAGTCTCCGGCTCACCTGGAATTCGGCGAGGCGCATGCCCGCGCCCTGGCGCAGGTGGCCCGCCGCCTCGAAGTGGTGGGCGATCGCTATCTCGATACCGGCGGCATGATCGCGCTGGTCGGCTCGACCGGTTCCGGCAAGACCACGACGCTCGCGAAGCTCGCGGCCCGCTGGGTGCTCCGCCACGGTTCGCGCGATATCGCCCTGGTGGCGGCAGACGCCGTTCGTATCGGAGCGCAGGACCAGATCCATACACTCGGCCGGCTGCTCGGTGTGCCGGCGTACTCGGTCGATGGCGCCGAACAGCTCGCGGGCGTGCTCGCCAGGCTGTCGGATCGCCGCCTCGTGCTCATCGATACCGCAGGCCTGAGTCCGAAGGATGCCCGCCACCTGACGGAGATCCGGGCGCTGGGTGCGGCTCACCCGCGGCTCGAATCGCTGCTGGTGCTCAATGCCAGCGTCCAGGCCGGTGCGATCGAGGAAACCCTCACGCGCTTCGCGCCGATCCGGCCCGCGGCTTGCGTGCTCACCAAGGTGGACGAGGCGACCAGCCTCGGAGGACTGCTCTCCGCGCTCATCCACGTCCAGTTGCCGATTTCCTATGTCAGCGAGGGACAACGGGTCCCCGAGGACCTGAATCCTGCGCGGTCACACCAGCTGGTGGCCCGTGCCGTGGAACTGGCGCGCCGGTCGGGCGCAAGCACAGACGAAGAGTTGTTGCGCCGCCGGTTCGGTGGCGTTGCTCATGCCCTTGCCTGATGGACACACCAATGAATCCGATCCAGATCGAAGGTTTGCGGGCAGCGACAGCGCCCGGTCCCGTGCAGGTCATCGCCGTGACGGGCGGGAAGGGCGGGGTGGGCAAGACCAGCGTCGCGGTGAACCTAGCGACCTCCCTCACCGCCACAGGCCGCCGCGTGCTGCTGCTCGATGGCGACCTGGGGCTCGCGAATGTCGACGTGCTGCTGGGCGTGAGCCCGCGCTACACGCTGGCGCATGTCCTGAGCGGTGAGCGGACGCTGGAAGAAATCATCGTCGAGACGGCTGATGGCCTGCAGATCGTGCCGGCGGCCTCAGGCGTGGCCGAACTGGCCAACCTCGGTTCGGCACAGCACCTGGGTCTCGTCCAGGCGTTCAGCTCCCTCTCGCACCGCCTCGATGTGCTCGTCGTGGATACCGCCGCCGGCATCGCCGATGGCGTGCTCCGGTTCTCGCAGGCCGCACAACAGGTGTTGCTGGTGGTGTGCGACGAACCGGCTTCGATTACGGACGCCTATGCCCTGATCAAGGTATTGAGCCGCAACCATGGGGTAAGCCAGTTCCGCATCCTGGCCAATCGTACCCGCGCCCCCGGCCAGGGAGACTCCCTGTTCGCCAGGCTGGCCCGGGTGACCGACCGGTTCCTCGACGTAACCCTCGAATATGCCGGCGAAATTCCGGAGGACCCTTACCTGCAGCGTGCCATCCGTGAGCAGCAGCCGGTGGCCGTGGCCTATCCCGCCAGTCCGGCCGCACTCGGATTCAAGAAACTGGCCGCCCGTGCCGATAAATGGCCTGTACCGGAAGGCCCGCGGGGGAACCTCGAGTTCTTCATGGAGCGACTGGTCCGCCAGGCACCTGCCCGACTGGAAGCCGTGCAGTGAGCGTCAATGCTTACGAGGCGGGGCGGGGGGCTAAGGATCCGGGTGCGCTGGTCACGCGGCACGCCGAGCTGGTGAAGCGGATAGCCTATCACCTGGCGGGACGGCTGCCGCCGTCGGTGGAGGTGGACGACCTGATCCAGGCCGGCATGCTGGGGCTCCTCGAGGCAGCAGCGCATTTCACCGCGGACCGGGGGGCGAGTTTCGAGACGTATGCGGGCATCCGCATTCGGGGTGCGATGCTGGATGCGCTGCGCAAGCTCGACTGGGCGCCGCGCTCCGTGCACCGGAAGGCGCGGGCCGCCGCCGCTGCGATGCGCGAAGTGGAACTTGCGACGGGACGCGAAGCGCGCGATGGCGACGTGGCCCGGAAGATGGGTGTCTCGATCGACGAGTTCCACCACATCCTGCAGGATGCGGCGAGCTGCCGGCTCACGAGTCTTGACGCCACGGTGGGGGAGGAGGAATCGCCGCTGGCGCGCACCGCGGATGCAAAGGCCGATCCGTTCGCGGATACGGCCGACGAAGGTTTCAGGCGGGCCCTGGCGCACGCGATAACCGAGCTGCCGGAGCGGGAGAAGCTGGTGATGTCCCTCTACTACGACGAGGAACTGAACCTGAAGGAAATCGGCGCGGTGCTGAAGGTGACGGAGTCGAGGGTATGCCAGCTGCACGGACAGGCGCTGACGCGGCTCAAGGCGCGACTCGTCGCGTGGCGCAGCGAGCCGGTGGCGTGACGGGAAGGGGCAGGAGAAGACGGTGAGCAAAGAGATGAAATTCCTGGTGGTCGATGACTTCTCGACCATGCGTCGCATCATCAAGAACCTGCTGCACGATCTCGGCTACGCGAACGTCACCGAGGCCGACGACGGCCAGACCGCGTTGCCGATGCTGAAGGCGGGCGGCTTCGATTTCCTGATCACCGACTGGAACATGCCGGGCATGCCGGGGCTCGACCTGCTGAAGGCCGTGCGCGCGGATGCGAATCTCAGGCAGATGCCGGTGCTCATGCTGACCGCGGAGTCGAAGCGCGAGCAGATCGTCGAGGCCGCGCAGGCAGGCGTCAACGGGTATGTCATCAAACCTTTCACCGCCGTGACGCTCAAGGAGAAGATCGACAAGATCCTCGAGAGCCGCGCCGCCGCCCCTTGAGCACTCCCCATGTCCGGAACGGATCTCAAGGACAAATACGGCGCTGCCGTCGCCGCTCTGGCTGCCACGCTGGAGGCAGGCAACGAGCAGGCCTTTCTCGCCACGCTCACTGGTCTGACCAGTGCCCGCGACCGCGATCTCTGTACCGACCTGCGCGAGCTGACGGTGAACCTGCGGTTTGCCCTCGAGCGGTTCAGCCTCGACTCGCGCCTTGCGGATATCGCGGAGAAGGAAGTGCCCGATGCCCGGGCGCGCCTCGACCATGTGCTGAAGCTCACCAGCGAAGCAGCCCACACGACGCTCGACCTCGTCGAACGTTCCGGACCCCTCGCGGAGCGGACTGCCGCGCAGGCCGCAGAACTCCTGCCTTTGTGGCGCAGCTTCCGGGCGCGCACGATAGACAGCAAGGATTTCAGGATTCTCCTTGGCGGCATGGACCTGTTCCTGCGGGCCGCAAGGTTCGACAGCGAGCAGGTGCGGAGCAATCTCGCCGAGGTGCTGCTCGCGCAGGGATACCAGGATCTCTCCGGCCAGATCATCCGCGGCGTGATGCAGCTGGTCACCGAGATCGAATCCGTGCTGTCGGAACTCGTGCGGCTGTCGGCTGGCGACACGCTGCCGGAGCGCAGGCCTGTTCCGCAGGCATCGCGAGGGTCTGGGCCTGTCGTGCCCGGCGTGGACCACGGTCGCGTCGTGTCCGGACAGCATGACGTCGACGCGCTGCTGTCGGGCTTAGGGATGTAGCGGTAACCGGATCAACCCGAAGGAACGATCGTTGGATATCCTGAGCATCGTCGGATTCCTGCTGGCACTGGTGGCCGTGCTGGTCGGTGCCGTGCTGAAGGGCGCGGGCCTCACGGCGCTGCTGTCTTCGGCTGCTTTCATGATCGTCGTCGTCGGCACCATCGCCGCGATCTGCGTGCAGACCCCGCTTGGCGTCATGAAGCACGCGCTGCGGATCGTGCCCTGGGTCTTCCGTCCGCCCACGCTGCGCAAGACCGAACTCATCCAGAAGATGGTCGAGTGGAGCAACGTGGCGCGCAAGCAGGGACTGCTCGGACTCGAGCCGCTGCTCGAAGCGGAACCCGATGATTTCGTGCGCAAGGGGATGCAGCTGGTGGTGGATGGCAGCGAGCCCGAATCCATCCGCGGCATCATGGAAGTTGAGCTGAACATCCGCGAACACGCAGACGTCACGGCGGCCAAGGTGTTCGAAGGCATGGGCATCTATGCGCCCACGCTCGGCATCATCGGCGCCGTGCTGGGCCTCATGGCGGTGATGCAGAATCTCGCCGATCCCAGCAAGCTCGGGCAGGGCATCGCCGCGGCGTTCACCGCGACGATCTACGGCATCGGTTTCGCCAACCTGTTCTTCCTGCCCATGGCGGCCAAGCTGAAGAACACGATCCATGCGCAGACCCAGAACCGCGAGATGATCATCGAGGGACTCATTTCCATTGCGCAGGGCGAGAACCCGCGCAGCATCGAAGCCAAGCTGCAGGGCTATCTCCACTAGACCCTGAAGCCATGGCCCGAAAAAAGCAGCACGAAGAGCACATGAACCACGAGGCGTGGGCCATTCCCTATGGCGACCTCGTGACGTTGCTGCTCGCGTTCTTCGTGGTGATGTACGCGATCTCGACCGTCAACGAAGGCAAGTACCGGGTGCTGTCCGATTCCCTCGTTGCCGCTTTCCGTGGCAGCCCGAAGACGCTGGAGCCGATCCAGGTCGGCGAAAAGCAGGTCGGCTCCGGCGCGGACATCCAGGTCAGCATCGTGCAGCAGGCCACCTTGATCGGGCAGCCGCGCTCGATGCTCTCCGTTGTGCCTGCGGACCAGACGCGGCAGCGGCAGTTCGGCGCCGCTTCGGATACGGACAACCGGCAGACGGAAGAGCATCTGCCGAGCAGCGAAACCACCCGGGCATTGCAGCGGGTCGCCGACGCGGTCGAGCAGGCCATGTCGGACCTGGTCGACAAGGACCTCGTGGCAGTCCGCCGGCATGACTTCTGGGTCGAAGTCGAGATCCGCACCGACATCCTGTTTCCCTCTGGCTCCGCAACGCTCTCGCTGCCTGCCATGCAGGCACTCAACCAGCTCGCGAATACGCTCAAGCCGTTTCCCAATCCCCTGCGCGTGGAAGGCCACACGGACAACCGGCCGATCAACACCGCGGCGTTCCCGTCCAACTGGGAGTTGTCGGCGGCCCGTGCCGCGAGCGTGGTGCGGCTGTTCATGCGCCAGGGCATCGAGCCTGCGCGTCTCGCCGTGATCGGGCTCGGTGAAAATCGCCCTGCCGCGAGCAACGACACGGCAACAGGGCGCAACGCCAACCGGCGCGTGCTGCTGGTGATCCTTAGCGGAGACGGCAATCCCGAGGGCGCCTACGCGGCCGACCGGGGTGAACCGGAGGAATCGGCGGCTCCCGTAACCACAGATCCCGCGACGCCTGCTCCCGAAGCCCAACCTGCCGTCACGCCGACGACCACCGCCAGCAATACCCCTTGAGCTGTCCGGATGGGAAGCGCTGGCATGCTTCCTGCTTATCTTCCTCCTGCAGCCCGTGTGCGCCGGATTTCCGGCAGCAACGCGCTGTGAAACGCATCACAGGTCGTGATCCGTCACGCGAGGAATCAAGTCATGCCTACCTTTGCCCTGCCGTTGTCGCTCGAGCAGCTGCCGTTCCCGGTGTCACTGGAATTGCTGCTGATTGGCGGGCGTGCCGTCGCACTCGTCGCGGCCCTGCTCGTGCTGGCCTGGGCCTTGCGTCGCTGGCGTAGAACGCAGGAGCGCGATACGCAGCGCGTGTTCGAACAGCTCGATCTTGTCCAGGGCGAACTCCATGGCATGGCCGAGGCCATGACTGCCCTGGCCACGCGCCTCGACGGACTCACAGAGAAAGTCGCTGCCCAGACCCAGCTCGCCCCGCAGGTGGCCGCCGGTCCCCGCGGCTACGATAACGCCATCCGCCTCGCCCAGCAGGGTGCCGTCCTCGATGAGATCGTCGCGAACTGCGGGCTTGCACGACATGAAGCGGAGCTGCTGGTGAGGTTGCATGGCAGGACGGCCACTGAGGCGAACACGCCGGCCGTGGCGTCGGGGCGCGCGAAGCTGTCGGTAGTTGGTTGACACGATGTAAGCCAGCCGACTTTGTCGGCAAGCAAGCCGCTGGCAGGCAAAGTCCCTGCGGGACAGGGAAGCCTTTCGGCAGGCCAGATTCTGGCTTGCCGGCAGGCTCGCTTGTCGCACGGCGACCCGCCTGCCGCCAGGCCCCCTTGCCGACAGAGTCGGCCGGTTCGCATCCGGCCGGCTTCAGCTGAACGTCTTGAAGTAGTAAGGCGTCGGATTCGGCAGCACGAAATTGCCGAGCGAGCTGCAGACAGTGCCGTCATTGAAGAAGAACGTCACCTGCGCTTCGGCCGCTCGGGCGGCGAGCAAACCGGCATAGACGCC
>JANNNQ010000031.1:0-3852 GCA_031398625.1 Pseudomonadota bacterium | reverse complement strand
GGGCGTGACGGTGGGGCAGCGCATCGCCGTCGATCAGGAACTCCTTGTCGTCGAAGCCATGAAGATGGAGATCCCCCTGCTGGCCGATGCGGCCGGCGAGATCGTGGAGATCCGGTGTGCGCAGGGGCGTGCAGTCACCGCCGGAGAAACCCTGCTCGTCGTGAGGAATGCCACGTGAATACGCCGGACCTGTTGACGATCGCCGGTCTCCTGGCGGGCTACCGGAGCGGCGCGTTGACGCCGGCAGCCGTGCTGGAAGAAGTGTTGAAGCGGATAGCGCAGGCGCCTGAGCATCATGCGTGGATCACACGGCTCGACGCTGCCCAGGTACAGGCCTACGTCGCCGCCCTGGCAGGGCACTCGCCCGCGACGAAGCCCCTGTTC
Organism: Pseudomonadota bacterium; assembly: GCA_031398625.1. Lineage (GTDB taxonomy): Bacteria > Pseudomonadota > Gammaproteobacteria > Steroidobacterales > Steroidobacteraceae > CAIUGU01. Next base: position 3,468 of record JANNNQ010000031.1, on the reverse strand, counting down.
GGCATTCCGTTCGCCATCAAGGACAACATCGATCTCAAGGACATTCGGACCACTGCAGCGTGCGCCGAGTTCGCCTATGTGCCGCAAGTCTCGGCGACGGTGGTCGACCGGCTGGTCGCGGCGGGAGCGATTCCGGTGGGCAAGACCAACCTCGACCAGTTTGCGACAGGGCTGGTGGGAACCCGCTCGCCCTACGGAGCCGGTCGGAACAGCTTCAATCCCGACTACATCTCGGGCGGATCGAGTGCGGGATCCGCCGTGACGGTGGCGCAGGGGCTGGTCAGTTTTTCGCTCGGCAGCGACACCGCCGGTTCCGGACGCGTCCCCGCCGGCTTCAACAACCTCATCGGCGTGAAGCCCACGTGCGGTCTGCTCAGCACCAGGGGCATGGTGCCGGCCTGTCGCTCGCTAGACTGCGTGTCGATCTTCGCACTTACTGCCGCGGACGCGGCTGCGGTGCTGCAGGTCGCGCAGGGATTCGATGCGGAGGATGCCTACTCGCGCCGAGCGCCGGCAAACCGGCGACAGGGAAATTGGGGACAGTCTCCGACTTTGGGGAGTGTCCCCGGTTTCCGTTTCGGCGTGCCGCCCGCGACGCAGCTCGAGTTCTTTGGCGACAGCGACTACGCGCGGTTGTTCGACCATGCGGTCGCACGACTCGAATCGCTGGGCGGACGGAAAGTGGCGGTGGACTTCACGCCCTTTCTCGAGGTGGCGCGCCTGCTGTATGAAGGGCCGTGGGTGTCGGAGCGGTATGCCGCCATCGAAGGCTTCCTCCGCGACCATCCGGAAGCGCTCCATCCCGTGACGCGGCAGATCATCCGCGGCGGCGAGCGTCCTACAGCGGTCGATGCCTTCCGCGCGCAGTACCGGTTGAAGGAGCTGCAGAGAACGGCATCTGTCGCCTGGGAGCTGGCGGATGTCCTGATCACGCCGACGTCGGGAACGATCTATCGCATCGCCGAAGTGGAAGCCGATCCCGTCAGGCTCAATGCCACTCTCGGGCGCTACACGAACTTCCTCAATCTCCTCGATCTCGCGGCCGTCGCAGTGCCCGCCGGCTTCCGCAGCGACGGGCTGCCCTTCGGCGTCACGCTGGTGGGACCGGCTTTCACTGACACCGAGTTGCTGGCACTGGGTTCGCGGCTGCACGCAGCGGCAGCCTTGCCGCTGGGAGCGACCGGGAAGGGGAGTTCCGCCGCAGCAGACCTGGTAGCGGTACCGGTTCCGGACTTCATTCCCGTTGCAGTGTGCGGCGCTCACATGACGGGTTTGCCGCTCAATCCGCAGCTGACCGAGCGGGGTGCGTACCTCGTGAAACAGACGCGCAGCGCAGCGGCCTACCGACTGTACGCCTTGCCCGGCGGGCCGCCGCAGCGGCCTGGCATGGTGCGGGTCGCGCAGGAGGGTGCGGCCATCGAGCTCGAGGTGTGGAATGTCCCGTCGCCTGAGTTCGGCCGCTTCGTTGCGGGCATTCCTTCGCCGCTCGGGATCGGCAAGGTGGTGCTCGAGGATGGCGACAGCGTTCCAGGTTTCGTGTGCGAGCCACTGGGTTTGGACGGGGCAGTCGACATCACGGCGCATGGCGGCTGGAGAGCCTGGCTCGCGGCGCGATAACACTCCCTCTGCCTGCAATCCCAGCAGGGTGATCCAGAATCTTCTGCATCACCCCGCCAGGGATCGATCGTCACCGGTGAGTGTTCGTGCAAGAACCTGAATGGGCCACATTCCTTCTGGCACCCTCCGCGCCGGTTTCTTGAAGGGTACTGCATCGCACAGACCCTCCCTGCGGTCCGCTGGATACTTTGCATCCGGATGAAGATCCCATGAGCACCAGCGAAACCAGCACGGCAGATGGCAAGGCTTGGCAGGCAAACCCTGCCTGCACCGACACGGGTAAGGTAGTGCCCACGCGGCGTTCCGAAGAGGTAACCGCCGCAGCGGCAGATTATGGCCTGCCAGTCAGCGAGAAGCGGGTAGCAGTGGGACCGGCGACGTTGCACCCCCGATCGAAGAGGGGGCCACGGATCCTGCTGGTGGCCACGGTGCGCTGGACGCTGGCGGCGCGGCTCGCGATCGCTTTCCGCAGCCTGGGATGTCCGGTCCAGGCCTGGTGCCCTGCGGGTCACCCGCTTGAGAAGACCCGTGCGGTTGATCGATTCCATCGCTATCGCGTGTTGACGCCACTACGGTCATTGTCTGCTGCCATTGCGGCAGCCGCACCCGACCTCATCGTTCCCTGCGATGACGACGCAGCCCTCCAGCTGCAGCAGTTGCATGACAGCGAGCAGGATGGCGAGGTGCCGGAGCGAGTACGGAGCGCCATCAGGCGTTCTCTCGGCAAGCCGGCATCGTGTCGCCTTGCGACGGCGCGGGGAGAACTGATGGATCTGGCACGGGCTGAAGGGGTGCGTATCCCTGCGGGCGGGCGCCTGTCCTCCACCGCCGACCTCGATCGCTGGGGTGCGGCAAGCGGATTTCCGGCAGTGATCAAGGTGGACCGCTCGTGGGGAGGACGAGGCGTGACAGTGGTGCGCGACAGCCAGCAAGCCCACGACGCCTTGCAGAATGCTCGCAGTCCATCGCTTCTGAAAGCACTGTCACATCTGGTACTACGACGCGATCCTTCGTACCTGCTGCAGCAGGGGCGGATGCACGTTCGGCCCTCCGTGACCGTGCAGAAGTTCATCGTCGGCTCGCCCGCCAACCGGGCCGTTGCCTGCTGGCAGGGCGAGGTGCTGGCAGGCATCAGCGTCATGGCGTTGCAGACGCAAAGTCCAACCGGCCCCGCGACGGTCGTGCGAATCATAGACAACGTGGAGATGGCAGAAGCAGCGAGGAGGCTTGTCCGGGCGCTGGGGCTGTCCGGCTTCTGCGGTCTGGATTTCGTCATCGGGGCCGCGACCGGTGCCGCCTACCTGATTGAAGTGAACCCGCGCGCGACGCCCATCAGTCATTTGCCCCTGGGTGCCGGACACCATCTGCCGATTGCGCTCTTTGCCAGGCTCCAGGGCAAGCCTGCGCCATCGATCGCCCCCGCAATTGGCAACAACGTGATCGCCATGTTTCCCGGGGAGTGGCGCAGGGATCCCTTAAGCCCGTACCTGCGCTCCGCGTACCATGACGTTCCGTGGGCAGAGATCGCGTTGGTCCGCGACGGTACCGGCCTCCCGTGGGAAGATCGCGGCATGGCGGCGCGAGTCAAGGCCTATCTCAGTCGCAAGCGCTCGCGAGGAGCACCGCTATTCCCGATGCGCAGCAGCCCGGCTATTCCCGGCACGCCGCCGGATGCCTGATCGTCGGCGATCGGACTTGTGGTTCCCTGGCGGGACTGGCGACTGCAAATGGCAGGATCGCAGCCAGTTGTGTCGCCGAGAGGAATTCGCCGGATCCCAGCTTCACGCTTGCGATCAGCTCCGCGTAGCACGCACGCTCCGTCGCACTGACGACTGGCGTGTGCCGATCAAG
>JANNNQ010000226.1:0-2333 GCA_031398625.1 Pseudomonadota bacterium | reverse complement strand
CGCCGATTGCTGCCCAAGGCGGGCCATCGCGTAGTGGCGACCGACATCACCGATTTTGGGCGCCACGACCCGGACCCGAGAATGGCCGATCTGCGCGATGCGGACGGGATGGACCACCTGGTCGTCAGCGAAGGGATCGATGCGATCGTGCGCGGCGGAGGGTGTCGGGACCGGTCGCGGCGCAGCGGGAAGCCGCATCTCGGGCCGCCGGCATTACCGATCTGCATTTCCACGACATTAGGGGCACCGCAATTACTATGCTCGCGGAGGCTGGTTGCACCACGCCCCAGATCGCCGCGATCACTGGACACTCGCTGAAGACCGTGACCACCATCCTCGACAAATATCTTGCACGCACACGCGTGTTGGCAAGCGAAGCGGTGAAACTTTTCGAGAACGCAAGGAGCACCGAGTTTGCAAACCGTCTGCAAACTGGTCCCCAACAGGGCGGTCGCAACGGATCTAAGTCATTGAAATAATTGGCGCGCCCTAAGAGATTCGAACTCCTGACCCCCAGATTCGTAGTCTGGTGCTCTATCCAGCTGAGCTAAGGGCGCGCGGGGCCGGGTCTTTGGGAACCGGCCGCAGCCTGAGGCGCGAGCCTGGCGCGGAATTTCCCGCAGGCGGCAGGGCCTCGATGCGGGCAGACCCATACAGGGGCCGGTTCGGCATTGCAAGCGCGCCAAAACGACCGGAGCGCCACCGCCCGGCGCCGCCGGTGGGCGTGGATCGCTAGCCGATGCGGCTGGTGGCCGGGAAAGCGACGTCGAAACGCGTGCCCTGCGGTTGTTCGACATGGCTCAGCTTGCCGCCATGGGCTTCGACCAGTTCGCGCGCGATGGCGAGCCCAAGGCCGGTGCCCCCTGCCCGCGCCGAGCCTTCGAAGGCGACAAACAGGTTGTCCCGCGCGCGCGGGGGCAGGCCTGGGCCGTTGTCGGCGACGCTGACGACAACGGTGTTGCCGGTTTCGGCAAGACGCACCCAAACCATCGGGTTGTCGATCCTGGAATTGGCGCCTTCCAGCGCCTCGCGGGCATTCTTCAGCAGGTTGACGAAGACGCGCGCCAATTGATCGGCATCGACATAGAGCGTCACCGCGTCCGGCACCTCATTGGCAAAGGCGATCTCGGGGTGGCCGGCAAGGCCGGCATCAAATCCCGCTTCCTCGATCAGCGCATGCAGGTCGACCGGGCCGGGTTTGGGCGGCGTGGCGCTCTGCCGGCCGTAATCCAGCACCGACTGGGCAAAGCCGATGGCCTTGTCCAGCGTCGTCACCAGGCGCGGCGCGAGGCGCTGCACCTTTGGGTCGTCCAGGGTCGCCACCTGATCGGAAAGCAGCTGCGCCGAGGTCAGGGTGTTGCGCAGGTCATGGTTGATCTTGGCCACTGCAAGGCCGAGATCGGCCAGGTGCCGGCGCTGGCGCAGCATGGTGAAGATGTCGGTCTGCATCGCCGCAAGCTCCTGTTCGGCAAGGCCGATCTCGTCGTTGCGCCGCGCCGGCAAAATGATCAGCGTGGCATTTTCCGGGGCCTTGCGGTAGGCGACCATGTTGGAGGTCAGCCGCCGTATCGGCCGGATGAACACCAGACTGACGAAGATGTAGAGCAGCAGCGCGGTGATGAAGGCGATGACCAGCGAGACGAAGAAGATGTTGCGCGAGTAATCGAACATGTCCTCGCGCAGCGGCGCCTCGGGCATCAGCACCTCGACCAGGCTCTGCTCGAGACCATCGGCGTCGCCAAGGATACGCAAAGTGCGGTCGCCGCCCATCAGCAGCGTGTCGATGGCGCCCGCTATCAGCGTCATCGGGTCGCGCAGGCGCATGTCGGCGGTTACCGCGACGCTGGGCATCGGATTGTTTTCGAGCTCGATGAGCTGGCTCTGGCCGGCGCGCCGATAGACGATGGCGGTAGCCCCGGCCGAGTTCAGCAGCCGGTCCGTGAGGCTGCGCGGCAACGCCATCACGTCGGGGACGGCGTCGAGCACGCGGGCGGCGACCACCCCGACGCGCAGGCGATCCTCGAGCCAGCTGGCGCGGTAATTGGCGACGGAAGGGAAATAGACCGCGACTTCAACCGCCAGGATCACCAGGATGATGGTGGTGATGAGCTTGACCGAGAGGCCCGAGAACGGGCCGGGCATGGCGCGGGGTGCGGCTGTCATTGGGGCTAAGTATATCGGAATAAAGCTTACGGCAACAGACGTTTGAGCGCCATGCGGCGCTTCAGCCAGGGATCCGAAGCCTGGTCGCGCAAATCCTGATCGCCGAGCAAATCCGGCCGCGCCAGGCCATGTTCGCGACCTTTCTCGAACGGGAGTATCTGCCCAAGGAG
>JANNNQ010000412.1:0-11260 GCA_031398625.1 Pseudomonadota bacterium | reverse complement strand
AGCGACAGACCGGTCGGCGCCAGCGTGTCCTGCGATGTCGACGCACCGACCTGCCGCACGTTCTGATACAGCAAGTCCTCGAACACGGCGCGGCCTTTCTTGAAGCCGCTCGTGTTCACGTTGGCAAGGTTGTGCGAGACGACGGTCATGCGCGTCTGCTGCGCATCGAGCCCGGTCTTGGCTGCCCACAGTGCTGGATTCATGGTTCAGGTCCTTGAAGTAATCGGTGCGGATCAACCGAGTCGAAGCAGCTGGGCGGATGCCTGGCCGTTCTCTTCGGCAGCGCGCATCGCTTTCACCTGCAGGTCGAAGCGGCGCGAGAGTTCGATCATGTTCACCATCGCGTCCGCGGCATTGACGTTGCTGCCTTCCAGCACGCCCGATGCGACACGCACGTTGGCATCCGCAGCAGCCGGTTCGCCATCGCTGGTCCGGAACAAGCCGTCTTCGCCACGAATGACAGTCTCGACTGCGGGATTCACGAGCTTGATGCGACCGACCGTCGCCATCGTCTCGGGGCCCTGGCCCACGGGAACGATCGACACGGTGCCGTCTGCTGCCACCGCCACTGCGGAATGCGCAGGCACCGTCACCGGGCCGCCATCCCCGAGCACCGGATGGCCGGCTCCCGTCAGCAGCAGGCCACTCGGATCGACACGCAGGTCGCCGGCGCGGGTATAGGCTTCCTGCCCGTCCTTGCCCTGCACGGCCAGCCAGCCGCCTCCCTGGATGGCAACGTCGAGATCGCGGCCCGTCGCCTGCATGGCGCCGGAAGTCTGATCCCAGCCCGTAGTCGAAGCCGTTGCGAAGACACGCGCTGCAAAACCCGAACCGGTAACGGCCTGGGCCTGCATGGCTGCGAGGTCGGCGCGAAAACCGGTGGTACTGACGTTGGCCAGGTTGTGGTTGTTCGCTGCCTGGGAGCGGAGGGTTTCCTTCGCACCTGTCATCGCAACGTAGAGAAAGCGGTCCATTTGGAGGGCTCTGGGCTGTGGGCTATCGGCTCCAGGTCAGAACTCTGGCCAGTGACCAGAGCCTCGCTGACCTCGGGCTTACCTGATGTTGATGATGGTCTGCGTGACCTGGTCGGCGGTCTCGATCATCTGCGCGTTCGCCTGGAAGTTGCGCTGCGCGGTGATCATGTTGACGAGCTGGGCCGTGATATCGACGTTCGACGCTTCCAGCGCACCGGACTGGATGAGACCGAAACCGGAGTTCCCTGCCTGACCCTGCAGTGCCTGACCGGAAGCAAAGGTCTCCGCCCAGTTCGTGTTGCCGAGCTGCTGTAAACCCTGGGAATTCGCAAAGTTTGCTATTGCGACCTGTCCCAGCTCCAGCGAGCGGCCGTTCGTGAAGCGGGCCTGCACCACGCCGGTCGATCCCACGTCGATGCCGATCAGACGGCCGGTGGTGAAGCCGTCCTGGGTTACCGATGTCACTGTGAAGGACTCCCCATACTGCGTGGAACGCGCTACGTCAAAGTTCAGGACGATTGGCGCTGCGCCGGTCGCGGGCGTATACGCCGGGAAGGCGACCTGGCCATTGACCGGCGAAGTCAGCACGCCGGTGTCGGAGTACAGCAGAGTCTGTGCTGCACCCACCGCGGTGCCATCGACGTACAGGAGCGTCTGCCACTCGTTCGGGTTGGCGGTCTTGACGAAGTACATGCTCGCAGTATGAGCCGCGCCGAGGGAGTCATATACCGTCAACGAAGTCGCATTGTTGTAACTGGACGGGTCGGCCGGGTCGAACGTCCCAGTCAACGGCGCAGTGGCGTTGGCTGTCAGGTTGAAGACCGTCTCGACATTGCCAGTCGCCTGCGGCGGGCTTTCGCTCGTCACGAGGCGCAGGTCGGACAGCGTGCTGGTGTTGAAACCGCCGGTCGTCGACGCGGGATAGATCTGCAACCGCTGGCCGCCGCTGTTGACCACGTAGCCGTCATTGTCGATCTGGAAAGCCCCGGAGCGCGTGTATGCCGAGGCACCACCGTCGCTCAGGATGAAGAAGCCCTGACCGCTCATGGCGAGATCGAGGCTGTTGTTCGTGGTGTTGATGTTGCCCTGTGTGAACTGCTGCGCAACCGCCGCGACCTTCACGCCGTTACCCACCTGTGTACGGCCTACGCCCTGCGGGGATACCGCGAAGAGCTCCGCAAACTCCGACCGCGACTGTTTGAAACCGTTGGTCCCCGAATTCGCGATGTTGTTCGCGGTGACGTTCAGGTCCGACTGCGCGGCATTGATGCCGCTCAATGCGATGCCGAATGACATGACAGGATTCTCCTTGGGAAGGCGGGATAGATGGGGTTACATGACGCGGCGGATATCCGCCAGCGCCAGGGACCCCAGCGTCGCGGTGTTGAGGGTCAGTCCTCCGGAAGCATCGATCGTTACGCTCGACACACGACCCGTGAGGGCGATTTCGACGGCTTCAGCGCTGCCGCCAACGTTGGCGACAGCTTCGAGGCGATAGGTTCCGGATCCCACCGCGATACCGCTGTCGTCGAGGCCGTCCCATACGAATCCGGTCGTGCCAGCGCCTGCAGGTATATCGATGTGTCGCACGATCTGGCCGCTGGCATCCTTCACTGTGAATGTCACGTTCGCAGTGCCCTCCGGAATCGTGAGTTCGCCCTGCACCGTATCACCGGACGTAAACACGATGGAGTCAGCGGCAACGACAACGTCACGGCCCACGAGGGTTGCACCCTGCAGCGCCTGGGAGGAACGTAGCGATTCACTCAGGGAGTCGAGCGAGACCTCCATGCTCTGAATGCCGGAGACCGTGCCGAACTCTGCCAGCTGAGCGACGAATGCCGTGCTGTCGAGCGGTTCAGTAGGATCCTGGTTCTTGAGCTGCGCAGTCATGAGCGTCAGAAAGTCGTCGATGTCGAGATCGGTGGCGCTGCTTTTGGCGGTGTTGGTCGCTGCCTGTGTCTGCGGAGAGAGTGCCGATATGGAGTCGAAAGTGGACATGTCTGGGTTCCTGTTTGGGGGGGATCACTGCCCAAGCTTCAATGTTGCAAGGAGCATTTCCTTGGACGTATTCATGACTTCGACGTTGTTCTGGTAGGCGCGGGAGGCGGAGATCATGTCCACCATCTCCTCGACCACGTTGACGTTGGGCGCGTACACATTGCCTTCCGCGTCGGCGAGCGGGTTGCCGGGCTCGTAGCGCACCGTGGCGGGCGCCCGGTTCTCCACGATGCCAAGCACCTTCACCGCTGCCTGGGACTGGTCGGGCCCGACGCCAGCCTTGATCGCGGCAAAAAGGGGATGGCGGGCGCGATACACCTTTGCCGGATCGCCGCTGACACTGTCGGCATTCGCGAGGTTGCTGGCCGTCGTATTCAGACGCACCGACTGGGCACTCATGCCGGAGCCCGCGATATCGAAGATCCTGAAAGAGGACATGGACGTGATTCCTTGCAGCGGCGCTGCTACTGACCGGTAATCGCAGTCATGAGGCCGCGGAACTTGGAACTCAGGAAGGACAGTGTTGCCTGGTACCGCACCGCGTTCTCGGCGAAGGCAGCCTGCTCGAGCTGGACATCGACCGTGTTGCCATCGATCGAGGGCGCGAGCGGCGTGCGGAACTGGAGATCGGCTGCAGCGCCCTGCGCTGCCGTGCCCTGGAGATGGCCTGGCTGGGTCGCGGCCATCGCCACTGACGTGCCGGTGGAACCCGAGGCCTTCGCGAGCGCGCTGCGGAAGTCGATATCGCGCGCCTGGTAATGCGGCGTATCGGCATTCGCCAGGTTGGTGGCGAGCAGCTCGGTACGTCGCGACCTGACCTGCAGGGCTGCGGCGTGGACTCCGAGATAACTGTCCAGGTTCGCTGGCATCGAAAGCTCTCCGTCAGAAAAATCGTCTGGCGGGACATCAAGCAAGCAGCGTGCCAGCAGGGCAATGACTGCCGTTGCAGGGATGCAGACTGGGCAAGGGATGCGAATACCGTGAACAGGTTCGCAGGGGGGCGGCAAAGGATTGCCGCCCAACGGCAAGCTTGCCGCAGGGAAGGCGCCAGCAAAGCGTCACACGCTGCAGCAGCAACGCGGGTATCGATTGCATCGGCGTTGGAGCGGGAACCTTTAGGAAACGAAGGAATAGTCCATACAGGTTCCCGTTGGCATGCGGCTTGCTAGAAATCACGGCATGTCAATCTTCAGGCGCTTCCGCAGCGCGTTCAAAATTGTCGTCGCATCCGTGGTACTGCCCGCGGCCGCACTGCCGGCCGCTGCAACGCCCGCGATGCAGCCTCTCGATACGATCCGGGCTGTCGCCGAGGAATTCGTGCGGACCCGCTTGCCGGCCACGCTGCAGCAGGCAGACCGCAAGGTCCTCATCGAAGCAGGCCACCTCGATTCACGCTTGCGTCTCGCGGCCTGCGCCGGGAACCTGTCGGCCTCGCAGCCGCCGGGCAGCACCTGGAATGCGCGCAACACGGTTGCGGTTTCCTGTCCGGACGGCACCCCGTGGACGATCTACGTGCCGGTGACCCTCGAATCGGAAACTGCCGTGCTGGTCACGCGTCGGGCGGTCAGCCGGGGAGCCAGTCTCACGTCGGCAGACATCGAAGGGCAGGTTCGCCGCGTGCCGGGCATCGCGGACCGCTACGTGACAACCCTTGCAGAACTGTCCGGGCAGCACGCGAAACGCCATCTTCCTGCAGGTACCGTGCTCACTGACGATGCCCTCGCGGTCGACCTGCTGGTAAAGCGCGGGCAGCAGGTCACGCTGCTTGCCTCGGTCGGCGGCATCGAGGTTCGCGCGGTTGGCAAGGCCTTGGGCAGCGGCGGGTCCATGGACAGAATCCGCGTCCAGAACCTGAACTCGGCCCGGATCGTTGAAGGCCGGGTGGAAAGTGCCGATGTAGTGAGAATCTCGCCGTGACCCCCTGCACTCCGGAAAGCGGGGAAATCCTTAACAAGGTGCTGCAAAGGGTTTTGCATCACCCTGTTAAAGTTCCCACGCACGCGGCCGTTACCAAGGCAGAGCTTTAACGGAGAGCCACGACGTGCCTCACAAGATCACTGGTTTGGAGACCCGCCCGGTCCAGGTCGGGAACGACCGCTCGGTGCAGCGCAAGGGCGGCGAACCTGGGCCAGACAACCCGTCGCGGGCGCAGACTGGCAACGGCGACGGCGTGCATATCACGGGCTCGGCGAAGCAGTTGGCTGCGATCGAGCAGACGCTGCTGGGTGGACCCGTGATCGATGAAGCCCGCGTGGAGAAACTGCGTGCGGCCATCGATGCCGGGACCTACCAGGTCGATGCGGCCCGCGTGGCTGACAAGTTGCTGCTCCTCGAAGACCAGCTGACGACTGCCCTGCCCAAAGACTGATCGAAACAACCTGCTGTTCCGCATTCCATGATCAAGACACCAGACAATCGCCGCCTCGACCCCGCGCTGGCTCGCCAGCATTTCGAGCAACTCCTGAAGGAAGAATCCGGCAACCTGGAGAAACTCGAGAAACTGCTCGAGCAGGAGCACGAGCTGCTCGGGCAAAGCGATGTCGAAGCGCTGGATCGCGCTGGCAATGCTCGGCAGGCGTGCATTGCCGAACTCCTGCGAATCGAAGACGAACGGCGCACGATGTGCCGGATGCTGGGATTCCCGGCCGATCTCGCCGGATTGCAGCGCCTCCTGCAGTGGTGTGACCCCGCCAATGGACTCTCCTCGCGCTGGACGTCTTGCATGCAGCAGGCCGGCCGGTGCCGCCAGTTGAATGAGCGCAATGGCGCCCTGGTCACCGCCAAGCTCAAGCGCGTCGAAGGGCTTCTAGGCGTCCTGACGGGCCGCGACCGCAGTGCCCCGACCTACAGCGCCCAGGGCAATCTCGCTCGGCAGTCCAGCGGCTACGCACTGGGCAGCGCCTAGGGCGGTCGGTTTACCTGGTCAGGATGAGCTTGTTGGGCTGGGTGAGGCGTAAAATGAGTCGTCAGAAGCTGCCGATGACCGCCACCCGGAATGTCCGCGGTTCGACCGGATGGAAGTGCACATCCGCGACCGGATCCGTTTCCGCGGGGAGCTGCGACTCGTAAAAGTAAGTGATGTCGTTGTCCTCGCGGCCAAACAGGTTGAAGACCGACACAGTAGCCTTCAGCCTGGGAGTGAGGTGATAGCCCGCTTCCGCATTGACCTGCGTCGTCGGGTCGGAACGGACACTGTCGTCTTCGACCAGCGGCGCGCGGCCGAAATGCCGGAAACGCAGGCCACCCGACCAGCCCGAGGGATGCTCGACAGCGAGACCGAGTGACGCCACGCGCTCCACGGCACCAGGTATGCGGTCACCCGCCGGGTCGTAATCGGAAAACCGCGCCCGCGACCAGGCGAGATCCGCATCGACGATCAGCCACGAAACGGGATTGTAGATCGCTCCCGCTTCCACACCCCGCCGCTCGCTCGCTCAACTCGGCTCGGTGATCCCGGCATCGCCCACGAACAGCAGTTCCGAATCGAGATCGAGACCCCAATATGCCGCCGTCAACTGCAGGTCGGGGAAGATCGCGGTGCGAATCCCGATATCGGCGCCGAGCGCTTTCACCAGCGGATCGACCGGGTCGGCGGGCGTTGCGCCATCCACGGGATCGACGGTGGTCGTCGTGCCGCGCGCATCGTTGCTGTGAAATCCCCGACCGATGTTGAAGAACACTTCCGTTTCGCGCCACGGCCCGAGAATCAGTGAAAACTTCGGGCTCGCGAGCGAATCATTGATGTGCCCGGAATTCGCGGCGACATTGCTGTCGACGTCGAAGTGGAAATCCTCGGCACGCACCCCGATCACGGTGCGCACAGCCGGATGCCAGGTGGTGTTCAGGCTGGCGTAGGCAGAGTAGTTGGTCTGGACGACCGCGTCCTCGCGAACGGTCTCGAAACGCTGCCGCTCCTGCGTGCGATACAGCCCGACCTTCGCGATATCGTCACTGCGCACCTGCACGCCCAGCAACAGCTTGTTGGCCAGCGATCCCATCTGCAGCGGTCGATTCCAGGCGAAATCACCCCCATAGACCCGACGGTCGTCGAACTGCTCGAACTGGTCACCGTTGTCCGGATCGGTGAAGTAGGAGAAATCGCTCACGAGGTTCAAGCGATAGTCCACTGCATAGGCGACGACGCTGAAATCACCCCTGCCGAGTGCACCCGCGCCATTCAGCGAGAGGCTGTAGCGATGCGATTCACCGCCATCCGTCGGGTTGACGAAGCCGAAGCGATCGATTGCGCCACTCTCCACCGCGCGCTTCGGGATCTGGTCGGTCGAGTGCCAGCGTCCGTCGTAGGCCTGCGCGGTAACGGTGAACCGGCCGCTCTCGCTCTCCCGCGTAAAGCGTGCGAGCCCGTTGATCTTGCGCAAATCCTCCGGCAATACCCACGGTCCGTCGTGGGTCATGTAGTCGAGCCCGAGCAGCAGTGTGCCCGGGGAGAACTCCGGCGCAATGGCAAGCACTCCCCGGCGGTAACTGTTCTCGCCGAGCTCGAGCGTGGCGAGTGGCTGCTCCAGCGACCGGCGGTAACGCATCTCCACGGCTCCCGCCGCAGAGAAGTTGCCGGTTTCAGCGTAGTAGGTGCCCTTGCGGTATTCGATCGCCTGGACCAGTTCCGGAATCACGAAGTTGATATCCGTGTACCCCTGCCCGTGTCCGTGCGTCGGCATGTTGACGGGAATGCCATCGACGCTGGTCGCAAGGTCGGTGCCATGATCGAGGTTGAACCCCCGCAGGAAGTACTGGTTCGCCTTGCCGCTGCCGCTGTGCTGCGTGACGATGAGTCCGGGTACGACCTCGAGCAGCTCACCGGTCCGCTGGATGGGACGCAAGCCGAGCTGTTCTTCACCGACGATTCCCTGCGTCGCGGACTGAGGCGCACCCTGCAGACGTTCCAGTTGCCCCACGACGATGACTTCTTCCAGGGAAGCCGTAGGGATGCCGCTCGCCAGACCGGTGGCGCTAAACAAACCGGCCGCGCCAGCAAGCATGGACCTGACGGAATGATTGACTGCGGACACTCGGGTCTCCTGAAATTCCCGTGCAATTGCGCCACAAGCCTGTAAACGTACGAAACGCGAGTCTGGATGCACGGGTTCGTAGTGCGCGACAACCTACCGGAGGAGGCACCGCTTGCAAAGCGGCAAAAAATTCAAGCCTGGGTTTTCAGGATGCGTCACCCGTCTGCAGGCGATACCCCAATCCGATCTCGGTCAGCAGATAACGGGGCCGGCGGGGATCGGGTTCGATCTTGGCGCGCAGGTTCCTGATCGCGACGCGCAGGTTGCGCGTATCCCCGACATGGGTCGGCCCCCACACTTCCCGGATCAGGTCGTTCTGCATCACGATTTTCCCGGCACGACGCGCGAGACTCTCGATAACCCGGAACTCGATCGGCGTCAGGTGCACTTCGCCCGTCGGCCCGGTGGCCTTGCGTAACGACAGGTCGAGCCGCACGTCGCCAAGGCCCAGGACGGGATGCGGTTCCGTCCCCTGTGCCCGTCGTCGCAATGCCGCCCGGACGCGGGCCAGCAGTTCGGGAGCCCCGAAGGGCTTGGTCACGTAGTCATCGGCTCCGGCATCGAGGGCCGCGATCTTCTGTTCCTCCTGGGTTCGCGCGGACAGGACGATGACCGGCACCGGCGACCAGGCGCGCACGTTCCGGATGAGCGTGGCTCCATCGCCGTCCGGCAACCCGAGGTCCAGCAGCACGAGATCCGGCTTGTGGGTTCGCGCCTCGACATCGCCACGAGCCAGGGACTCTGCTTCGATGACCCTGTAGGGGACGGACTCGAGCAACGCGCGGATGACCTGGCGAATGGCCGCATCGTCCTCGACCACCAGGATCTGGTGCATGGCCTCGGTCATGACGCAGGAGGGGCGGCAGGCAGGGTGAACTCGAAGCGGGCCCCGCCGCGGGGCGGACGCCTGGCCTCGATGACTCCGCCGTGGGCCTCGACAATCGCCCGGCAGATGGACAAGCCGAGACCCACCCCGGCAATGCTGCCCTCTTCCGTGCCCCGCTGGAACTTGTCGAACAGGCGGGAAACATCGCCGGGCGGCAATCCGGGACCGGTGTCCGCAACCGCAATCCTGACGCCATTGTCGTCATTGGCGCCCTCTATCGTCACCTTCGTGCCCGCAGGGGTGTACTTCGCCGCGTTGTCGAGCAGGTTCGCGAACAGCTGGACGATCAGGGCTCCATCGACGAAGACGGACAACAGGTCGGGAGCCAGGCGCACCTCGACAGGATGGTCGCGCAATCGCTCGCCCAATCGCTGCAGCGCCTCGTTCACGAGGTCATCGACGCCCTGCCAATCGAGCCGGAGCGCAACGTGTCCGGATTCGAGCCGGGTGAGTTCAAGGACGTTGCCGATGAGATCGGTCATGTCCCGCGCCTTGGCTTCGATGGACCTCGCCAGCGCCGTGCGCTCCAGCTCATCGAGATGCGAGCCACGCTCGGCAAGGGTACTGGCAGCGCCGGCGATGACGGCGAGCGGAGTGCGCAGATCGTGGGAAATCGAGGCAAGCAGGGTATTGCGCAGGCTTTCGGTCTCGGCCGTGACGCGCGCTGTTTCCGCTGCCGCAGCGAGTCCTGCCCGCTCGAGACCAAGGCCGATCTGACCCGCGAAAGTCTCGAGCAGGTGCCGCTGCTCCGGCAACAGCACCCGCCGCCGGTTGGCCGGCAGCACCGCGAGGACTCCGCGGGTCCTGCCGAGCGGCAGGTACAGCGCAGGCGCGGCCGGCAACGTATCGGAACCGAGGCCCGCCCGTATTCCATGATCCGCCACCCACTGCGCAATCGCGAGATCGGCGCCCTTGAACGACCCCGCGATGGGTTGCCCGGACGGGTAGGCGATCTTCCCTCCGTCGGCAGGCAGCAGGACCACGGCGTCGCACTCGAACACCTCGGCGACATGCTTCACTCCCAGCCTCGCCATCGTGGGAACGTCGCTGGCCGCTGCGAGTTCGCGGCTCATCGCATACAGGAGCGCCGTGCGCCGTTCACGGGCTCCCGCTACGCGGGTCTGCTGCCGCACGCTGGCCATCAGCGTGCCGATCACCAGTGTCACGATGAGCATCACCGCGAACGTGAGCAGGTACTCCGCATCCGACACGGCAAAAGTGAACCGCGGTGGCACGAAGAAGAAATCGAAGGCAGCCACGTTGACGACCGATGCCAGCACTCCGGGGCCACGCCCATACCGGACCGCGGCAATGGCGGCGCCGAGCACATACACCATCACCAGGTTCGAGAGTTCGACATGGTCATACATCAGGAATGCAACGACCGTGCAGAACAGCGAGATCGCCACCGAGCCCGCATACCTGTTCCAGGGAACCGGAGTCGCTCCATCCGCGTCACCCTTCGTGTCCGTCAGCCGCGGCTGGGGATCGGTGGCGGCAGCGATCACGATCACGTCAAATCCTTCTGCATTCCGGATGAGTTCCGTCGTCGTCGATTGCCGCAGGAGCAGTCGCCAGCCACGTTGCTTTGCCGCCCCCACCAGCACGCGTGTCGCCTTGCGGGTCCGCGCGTATTCCAGCAGGACCTGGGAAGCAGAGGGTCCATCCAGCGTGACTGTTTCCGCACCCAGCGATTCCGCGAGGCGCAACAGGCTGATGCGGCGGTCGCGCCCGCGTGTCGACAACCGCAGCAGCTGGGGCGTTTCAACGAAAACCACGGCCCACTCTGCGTCGAGTGCATCGGCCATGCGCTTGCCTGCCCGCACAAGCTGCTCCGCCTGACCATCCGGACCGATCGCGACCAGGAGCCGGTCACGGGCCAGCCACGGCCTGGAAACCCGGTCGGCCGAAGTCGTTGCTGCGCGCGCGGAAACATCCACGCGATCGGCCACCCGCCGCAGTGCAAGTTCACGCAGGGCCAGCAGATTGGGCCTGCGGAAAAACCGCTCCACGGCAGTCCCGGCCAGTTCGGGAAGATAGATCTTGCCCGCATGCAAACGGGCCAGCAGGTCGTCGGGCGGCAGGTCGATCAGTTCGATCTCGTCCGCTTCGTCGAAGATGCGGTCAGGGAACGTCTCGCGCTGGCGAATCCCGGTGATCTGGGCAACGAGATCGTTGAGGCTTTCCAGATGCTGGACGTTGACCGTGGTCCACACGCTGATCCCGGCTGCCAGCAGCTCCTCGATGTCCTGCCAGCGCTTGGCGTGCCGCGGCTGCGGGTCGCCTTCGACCGGATTGGAATGCGCCAGCTCGTCGACGAGCAGGACGGCGGGCCTGCGACGGAGTGCCGCATCGAGATCGAACTCGTT
>JANNNQ010000394.1:0-1860 GCA_031398625.1 Pseudomonadota bacterium | reverse complement strand
GCATGTCCGGCTTTCCTCAAGGAGGGTGGCTGAACGAAATATCCATTCGCTTTGGCGATCAGCACCCGCAGGGCCGCGGATCGCCAGCCTGGAAATCGAGCTTAGGATGGACAATGCAGGCCCGCAAACAGATATGCTCGGCACTGTTCGTAGCTCGTCAATGTGTCGTGTTTTCGTAGCGCGTGATGTGGCAGCTTCTTTGTGTACAGATGATCGGGACGGAAGCTGAAGCGACCTGGTCATCCCACGGGCTCAGGTCGACGCCCGGCCAGAGCCTCCTTTGTCCAGTTTCTTTGTTCGACTTGAAGCCCGTTTCTCCGCCCCGACCCATGCCGCGTCACGGGCCGCGGGTCGAGGCGCGGTCAAGGTTGGCCGTCGCTTCGCGCCATCCCCACCCTCTCCCGCTGCCAGGCCACGCCTTGACGGCGCCGAGCCCGCCGCCACCATCGAGGCCGTCGGGGGGCTGATGATGAGTTGGCCGTCGCTCGTGTAGCGGGCGAGGCAGTGCGGCCCCAGGCCGATGCCGAGCGTGCCGTCCGGATAGCCGCGCACCAGAACCCTGGTCCGCACGAAGTGGGGCCGCAGACGGCTCGGCGGAACCTGCAGACGCCGTCCGTTCCAAGCCACCGTGTTGTCGTTGCCCACCACCCGCTCCTCCACGACGCACAAGATGTCGGGCCACAGTCCCGCCCGATCGACGACGAAGGCCGTGCCCGTCTCGGCCGCCAACAAAGCGAATTGCCGGTTGTGGTCGGCCATGTACGTGGCCTTCAGCCAGGCGTTGGCCGCATCGACCGTCGTGATGCCGGCCAGACGAAGCTCCTTGGGCAGGCGATCCTGCAACGTGCGGAACAAGCGCTCGGAGCGGCCCCGCGCCTCGGGCGAATAGGCCGCGATGTGTTCGATGCCCAGATGCGATAACGCCCGGCCCACTTGCGTAACTTGGTGTTTCGAAACCTTCTCGCCCGCTTTCGGCGTATGGAAGTAATGGCTGCCACGATCCGTATAAAGCGAACAGAACAGACCATGCTCCGACACCACCTCGCGCAAGGCCCGGAAGGTCGAGGCCGTGCCTTCCTCATCGACCAGGAACATCGACAGGACCTCGCTCGTCGCATCGTCCATCGTCACGATCAGGTCCAGCGCCGGCAGGCCTTCCACCCAGACGTGCCGGCTGCCGTCCTGATGCAGCATCATGCCAGGCAGCGGACGACGCGCCCGCTTCTGCCGGTGCGCCGACCGCTGCGGCGCAGGCCGAACCAGGCCCGAGCGGTGCAGGTGCAGCTTGGTCACCGTATAGCCCAGCACGTAGTCGTGCCGCTTCATCAGGTGCTCGTGGAAGTGCTTCGGCGAAAAGTCCGAGTACCTGTCTCGATACAGCCCGAGCATGCGCTCGATCTCCTCTTCGGGCGCGCGCCGCGGCGATGGCCTCCCGATGCGGCGGTCCGACAGACCGCCAACGCCATCCTCCGAATACCGGTCCCGCCAGCGCTGGAACGAGCGCACGCTCATGCCAAGCATCTCAGCCGCATCCGCTTGCGTGATCTCGCCCCGTTGCTGACGGTCGAGCAGGCTCTCGAAACGCATCCTCAATAGTCCCTCGCGAACCGATGCCGTGCCCATCCGGTGCCCCCTTGTTCAGGACACCCTCGAACACGACACTTCACGACAAGCGCTTCAGTAGCAATTCCACGTCCGCGCCAAAGAGCTGCCTGTTTTGGAACTGATTCCTGATGTGCTCCTGAAAATAACGACCCTGCGAGCTCGCCTGCGTTAAACCGTAAAAACAACTTTGTGGAACTACGGTATAAGCCCACACTCGCGGTTCAGCCGAATCGCCTTTGAAAAACACGAACAATA
>JANNNQ010000387.1:0-4910 GCA_031398625.1 Pseudomonadota bacterium | reverse complement strand
CGGATCTGAACGACCTGTATCGCCGCGTCATCAACCGCAACAACCGTTTGCGCCGGCTGCTGGAGCTCAACGCTCCTGACATCATCGTGCGTAACGAAAAGCGCATGCTCCAGGAAGCCGTCGATGCGCTGCTCGACAACGGTCGTCGCGGCCGCGCGATCACGGGTACCAACAAGCGCCCGCTCAAGTCGCTCGCCGACATGATCAAGGGCAAGCAGGGCCGGTTCCGCCAGAACCTGCTCGGCAAGCGCGTGGACTACTCCGGCCGGTCGGTGATCGTGGTGGGCCCGACGCTGCGCCTGCACCAGTGCGGCCTGCCGAAGAAGATGGCGCTCGAACTGTTCAAGCCCTTCATCTTCGCGAAGCTGCAGTTGCGCGGCGAAGCCACCACCATCAAGGCCGCCAAGCGGATGGTCGAGCGTGAAGGTCCGGAAGTGTGGGACATCCTCGAGGACGTCATCCGCGAACATCCGGTCCTGCTCAACCGCGCCCCGACCCTGCACCGTCTCGGCATCCAGGCATTCGAGCCGGTGCTGATCGAAGGCAAGGCGATCCAGCTGCATCCGCTGGTCTGCACGGCCTTCAACGCGGACTTCGACGGCGACCAGATGGCGGTCCACGTGCCGCTCTCGCTGGAAGCACAGCTCGAAGCGCGTGCGCTGATGATGTCGTCCAACAACATCCTGTCGCCCGCGAACGGCGACCCGATCATCGTGCCGTCGCAGGACGTCGTGCTCGGCCTGTACTTCATGACACGCGAACGCGTCAACGTGCCGGGCGAGGGCATGTACTTCTCGGACGTGCATGAAGTACATCGTGCGTACGAGAGCCGCTCGGTGGACCTGCAGGCCAAGGTCAAGGTGCGCATCGTCGAGCACCTGCGCAATGAAGCCGGGACCCTCGTGGCAAAGCGCCGCGTCATCCCGACGACCATTGGTCGTGCGTTGCTTTCTGAGATCCTGCCACGGGGCCTCTCGTTTGACCTCGTGAACCGGGACATGACCAAGAAGGCGATCTCCGGCGTGATCAACGCCTGCTACCGTTCGGTCGGTCTCAAGGAAACGGTCGTGTTCGCCGACCAGCTGATGTACACGGGTTATCACTATGCAACCCGCGCGTCGGTCTCGATCGGTGTCGACGACATGGTCGTCCCGCAGCAGAAGACGCGCATCCTGGCCTCGGCGGAACGCGAAGTGAAGGAGATCCAGGAGCAGTACGCTTCGGGCCTCGTCACCAACGGCGAACGCTACAACAAGGTCGTTGACATCTGGTCGCGTACGAACGACCAGGTGGCGAAGGCCATGATGGACAAGCTTGGCGTGGAAGACGCGGTCGACTCGAAGGGCAACAAGGTCCAGCAGAAGTCGTTCAACTCCATCTTCATGATGGCCGACTCCGGCGCCCGCGGTTCTGCAGCCCAGATCCGGCAGCTCGCGGGCATGCGCGGCCTGATGGCCAAGCCGGACGGCTCGATCATCGAGACGCCCATCACCGCGAACTTCCGTGAAGGCCTGAACATCCACCAGTACTTCATCTCGACGCACGGCGCGCGCAAGGGCCTGGCTGACACGGCGCTCAAGACCGCGAACTCGGGCTACCTCACCCGTCGCCTCGTCGACGTGGCGCAGGATCTCGTGGTCACCGAGCAGGATTGCGGCACCGTGAACGGCCTGACGATGAACCCCATCGTTGAAGGCGGCGATGTCGTCGAAGGCCTGGGGGAACGCGTCCTGGGCCGCGTCGTGGCGGTTGCCGTCCTCAAGCCCGGTACCACGTCGGTGCTGGTCGAAGCGGGCACACTGATCGACGAAGCCCTGGTCAAGCTGCTGGAGAAAGAGAGCGTCGACGAGGTCAAGGTGCGGTCCCCGATCAGCTGCGATACCCGCTACGGTGTGTGCTCGCAGTGCTACGGCCGCGACCTGGCCCGTGGCCATCGCATAAATCACGGTGAGGCCGTGGGTGTGGTTGCTGCGCAGTCGATCGGCGAACCCGGCACCCAGCTCACCATGCGTACGTTCCACATCGGTGGCGCGGCGTCGCGGGCCGCAGCAGTCAACTCCGTCGAGATCAAGAGTTCCGGCACGATCCGCCTGCACAACCTGAAGCGCGTGCACCATGAGAAGGGACACTGGGTCGCCACGTCGCGATCCGGTGAACTGGGTGTGGTGGACGAGTTCGGACGCGAGCGCGAGCGTTACCGCATTCCTTACGGCGCCGTCATCACGATCAGCGATGGCGATTCGGCGGCTGCAGGACAGATCCTCGCGACCTGGGATCCGCACACTCACCCTGTCGTCACTGAAGTGGCGGGTTTCATCAAGTTCCAGGACTTCATCGATGGCATCACGGTGTCGAGCCAGGTGGACGAAGTCACCGGCCTGTCGAGCACCGTGGTCATGGATCCGAAGCAGCGCGGTTCTGCCGGCAAGGACCTCCGTCCGGTCGTGCGCCTGGTGAATGCGAAGGGCAAGGAAGTCACGTTCGCCAACACCGACATTCCGGCGGTGTACGCACTGCCCACCGGTGCGATCGTGAGCCTCGAGGACGGGGCGAAGGTGTCGGTCGGTGACGTCATCGCCCGTATCCCGCAGGAGTCCTCGAAGACCCGCGACATCACGGGCGGTCTGCCGCGCGTGGCGGACCTGTTCGAGGCCCGCAAGCCGAAGGACTCGGCCATCCTCGCGGAGTACTCGGGCACCGTCAGCTTCGGCAAGGAAACCAAGGGGCAAACGCCGACTGATCATCACCGACGAGCACGGCGAGAAACACGAGGAGCTGATTCCGAAGTGGCGCCATCTCAACGTGTTCGAAGGCGAGCAGGTCGAGCGCGGCGAAGTGATCGCCGACGGCGAGCCAAACCCGCACGACATCCTGCGCCTGCAGGGCGTGTCGTCGCTGGCCAACTACCTCGTCCGGGAGATCCAGGACGTGTACCGGCTGCAGGGCGTGAAGATCAACGACAAGCACATCGAGGTGATCATTCGGCAGATGCTGCGGAAGGTCGAGATCGTCGAAACCGGCGATACGCCGTTCCTGAAAGGCGAGCAGCTCGACCGTTCCCGCGTTTCCGATCTCAACGACCGGATCCGGGAGGAGGGCAAGCTCCCCGCCATCGCCGATCCGGTGCTGCTGGGCATCACGAAGGCGTCGCTGGCGACGGAATCGTTCATTTCGGCGGCTTCGTTCCAGGAAACCACCCGGGTGCTCACGGAAGCATCGGTGCGGGGTCTCAAGGACGACCTGCGTGGGCTCAAGGAGAACGTCATCGTCGGCCGGCTCATCCCGGCGGGAACGGGGTCCTTCTTCCACGCCAAGCGCCGCCGTCCGAACGACTCCGGCTCCGGCCGGGGCTTCATGGATGTGGGCGGCGGGTTGCCCGAAGCCGAGGAATCGTCCGCGGAGGATGTGGCAGCGCAGTAGCCTTCGGGCAGGCCAAAGTCAGGCTGCAGGCAGGTCCGGGCGGGTCCCGGGCTTGCCCCAGGGCCGGTGTGGGAGTGGGGTAGGCTAAGGAGTGGAGCGGTTGACGGCGGCACAAGGCAGCTAACCGCTTCATTCTCCAAGGTTGACAGTGTGCGGGCCGGTTCCTAAAATCCCGCGCCTTCGATTGGCTGGCGCCTTGAAGCTCCGCCTGCCCATCCAGTAAACACATCGGGCCGCCCCCTTGAGAAGAGGGGGGCGGCCCGGTTCTTCTGTGGATCCGGTTTTCGAACGAAGACAGGATGCACGTGATTTCTCTAGGAAACGACATGGCAACTGTCAGTCAGCTGGTTCGCAAGCCCCGCCGGGCACCCCAATACAAGACCAAGGTGCCGGCATTGGCCGCCTGCCCGCAGAAGCGCGGGGTTTGCACCCGCGTCTACACCACCACGCCGAAGAAGCCGAATTCGGCCCTCCGCAAGGTGGCCAAGGTGCGGCTGACGAATGGCTTCGAGGTCATCAGCTACATCGGCGGCGAAGGCCACAACCTGCAGGAGCACTCGGTGGTCATGATCCGCGGCGGCCGTGTGAAGGATCTGCCCGGCGTGCGTTACCACACCGTACGCGGCACCCTGGATTGCGCGGGCGTTACCGATCGCCGCCAGGGTCGTTCGAAATATGGGGCGAAGCGCCCCAAGGGCAAGTAAGGCCAAGGTTAGAGGATAAGAAATCATGTCCCGCAGAGCTTCCGCCCCAACGCGCACCATCCTCCCGGATCCGCGCTTCAACAGCCTCCTCCTCGCCAAGTTCGTGAACATGGTGATGGAGAGCGGCAAGAAATCGGTTGCCGAAAGCATCGTTTACGGTGCCGTCGATCGCATCTCGGAGAAATCCGGCAAGGCAGGCGAACTGGCGCTCGAAGTGCTGGCCCAGGCACTCGACAACGTCAAGCCCACGGTGGAAGTGAAGAGCCGCCGGGTTGGTGGCGCGACTTACCAGGTGCCGGTGGAAGTGCGTACTGCCCGACGGCAGACGCTTGCCATGCGCTGGGTGATCGAGGCTGCCCAGGCCCGTTCGGAGAAGTCGATGGCGCTCAGGCTTGCCGCCGAGCTGCTCGATGCTTCCGAGAACCGCGGCACGGCCGTCCGCAAGCGTGAAGACGTGCATCGCATGGCTGACGCCAACAAGGCGTTCGCACACTACCGCTGGTAAGCCGCGCGTTCTGCTGTCGAGAACCCAAGCTTCCGAGAACCCGTCGTGTCCCGCGTCACCCCGATCGAGCGATACCGGAACATCGGCATCTCTGCGCACATTGACGCCGGGAAGACGACGACCACGGAACGCATCCTTTTCTATACCGGGGTCTCGCACAAGATCGGTGAAGTCCACGATGGCGCTGCCGTCATGGACTACATGGAGCAGGAACAGGAGCGTGGCATCACGATCACCGCCGCCGCCACCACCTGCTTCTGGAAGTTGCCTTCCATGCCCAT
>JANNNQ010000341.1:0-1917 GCA_031398625.1 Pseudomonadota bacterium | reverse complement strand
GGTGCTCAGCGGGTTCGTCATCATGCGCACGTTTGTCGTGGCGATCGTCATGACCGCCGGGGCGATCGGGCTGTTCCTCTACGCTCTTGAACTCGGCGCCGTCCTCGCGCATGTCGCGGCTGTCGGGCAGGGAAAAGATCTGGAAGCCACCGGAATCTGTCAGCACTGAACGCGGCCAGTTCATGAATCCGTGGATGCCGCCGAGCTTCTCGAAAAGGGCCGGGCCCGGACGCAGCAGCAGGTGGTAGGTGTTGGCCAGCAGCACCTGCGCGCCGCTTTCGAGCAGGTCTTCGCGCCGCTGCCCGCGTACCGAGGCATGGGTACCGACCGGCATGAAGGTCGGAGTGAGGACTTCGTTGCGCGCGGTGAGAAAACGGCCGGCACGGGCGCGCGATCCGGCGGCGCTGGCCTCAAGGATGAAATTCAGGCGGGTCATTCGGGCATGATACAGGCCATGTCGTTTACCGCCCTGCAAATGCCTGCCCCTCTGGTCGCCGCGCTCGCGAAGCAGCAGATCACCGACCCGACACCCATCCAGGTCGCCGCCTTGCCGGTGCTGCTCGCCGGCAAGGATGCCTACCTGCACGCCGAGACGGGCACGGGCAAGACGTTGGCCTACCTGCTGCCGCTCTTCTGCCGGGTCGACTTGGGGCTGGCCGCCACTCAGGTCGTGATCGTCGCACCGACGCATGAGCTGGCCCTCCAGATCCATCGCCTGGCCTGCGATCTTGCGCAGGATGCAGGCATGCCGCTGCGCTCGCTGCTGCTGATCGGTGGCACCTCGACGGAGCGGCAGATCGACAAGCTGAAGAAGAAGCCGCACTTGGTCGTCGGCTCGCCCGGACGCATCGGTGAGCTGGTTGCCAGGGGCAAGCTCAAGACGAAAGAGGTACGCAGCGTCGTCATCGATGAAGCGGACCTGCTGCTGGGCGCTGAGCACTTGCAGTCCGTGCTTGCGATCGTTCGAGCTTTTCCGAAGGCTCGGCAACTGGTGTTTGCGTCTGCCACGCGGGAGCAGGACAGCGTTGCCGCGATCAGCGCTTTATCGCCGGAACTCGTGATGCTGAAGGCCGGTGCTGCGCCCCTCAGCGAACACATCGAGCACCTGTACCTGCACTGCGAGGAACGCGACAAGCCGGATGAACTGCGCAAGCTGCTGCATGCACTGGATCCCGAGCGCGCGCTGGTCTTCGTTCACCGCAACGACGTGGCGGAAAAGGTCGCAGGGAAACTCGCACATCACCACATTCCGGCCGCGGACCTCAATGCGGCCAACGACAAGCAACTTCGCAAACAGGCGATGGACGGTTTTCGCAGCGGCTCGCTCCGCGTGCTCATCGCCTCGGATCTCGCGGCGCGGGGCCTCGACATCAAGGGGGTAACGCTCGTCGTGAATCTCGACGTGCCGACGCTGAGCCACGCCTACCTGCATCGCACCGGCCGGACCGGCCGGGCAGGCGCCAAGGGCCTGGCCGTGAGCCTGGTCACCGACAGTGAATCGCGCGTCATCCGGCGCTACCAGCAGGAACTGGGTATCGCCATGCAGTGCGTGCGCATGCGCGAAGGGCGACTCATACCGGGCGGCGCTCCTGAGCCTGGATAGGGTACCCATCGCGGGGGGGCTTCAGTGCGGACAGGAGCGGATAGGACCTGTAAAGGGCCTTGTCGAGAAAGCCTTTCAGCAAACCACCCAAAGTGATTGCCAGCGGTGGACGTGCCAGGAAAGCTGTCCCGGAGCAGCTCACCCAACACCGTAGAGCATCACAGACGTCTCTACTGAGGCCGTGTGAAAACGCCGTTGCCAGAGCCTATCAATGGCAGAGAAGAGTCGCCTGCGGCTCATGCGAGCAGCGCGAGCATGCGCGGCACACCAAGCCGGTCGATCATCTGCTTGAGGTTGTATCCCAGGACCGCGAT
>JANNNQ010000337.1:0-2118 GCA_031398625.1 Pseudomonadota bacterium | reverse complement strand
GCGTGACCAGGCCGAGACCTGGCTGCTGCAGGCGCTGCGCGGCGCGGGCAGTGCGGGGCTGTCGGCGATGCCCGCACTGGTTCAACGCCAGGGAGCCGGTTAACCCGCCGGGCCGTATTTTTGTGCTGGCGTTGCAGGGAGCGGCTGCCACAACGCGCTGCCCGACCTGTATTCTCCCCGGCATATGGCACCAAGGAGTCTCGGGTTGACCTATACGCGCTCGCGTTGCGTCTCCAATCGCCTGCTGCGAGGCATCGGGCCGAAGTCCATATGGGAAATATGGACGAGGGCCGTAACGACGCAGCAGGCGATTAGAGGCGCAACCCATGATGATGTATTCATTCATTGATCGGGACGGGCCCGTTCCGCCCAGGGCGGTGTTACGGCCTCCCTTGTGTACATCGCGTACACGGCGGTCAACCGTGCCTAGCCCTGAACGCAACGGGCTCCGTCGCGAGCGTGTATAGGTAAACCCGAGACTCCTTACCCTTGATCTATCTTGCCTCCGCCTCGCCCCGTCGCAGCCAGTTGCTGGAGCAGATCGGCGTCGTCCACGCCGTACGCCCGGCTACCCTGGATGAAAGCCGCCTTGCCGGGGAACCGCCCGCTGATTATGTGTCCCGCCTGGCGCGAGCAAAGGCGGAAGCCTTGTGGGAGGCGCTGTTGCCCACGGAGCGCAAACCGGTGCTCGGCGCCGATACGACCGTGGCCATCGACGGCGATGTCCTGGGGAAACCGCTCGACAAAGCGGATGCGGTGCGGATGCTCGAGCGGCTGTCGGGCCGGACGCACCAGGTCTACACCGCGGTGGCGCTGCGCCATGCCGGCGGGTGCGATGCGCGGCTCAGTGTCAGCGACGTGACATTCAGGCCGCTGACCCTTGAGGAGTGCCGGTCTTACTGGGAAACCGGCGAGCCTGCAGACAAGGCAGGCGGGTATGCCGTGCAGGGGCGCGCTGCCGCCTTCATCACGCGGATCGCAGGCAGTTACTCCGGCATCATGGGCTTGCCGCTTGCCGAGACCGCAGAGTTGCTGGGCAAGATCGGAGAGGCTGCAGGCTGCAGGCTACAGGCTACAGGCAGAGAAGAGGATCCGGATTCCCACCTGAAGCCTGCAGCCTGTAACCCGGCCTCGGCGCGCGGGGCGCGCGCATGACCGCGGAAATCCTGATCAATATCAGCCCGCGCGAAATCCGCGCAGCCCTGGTCGAGAACGGCGTGTTGCAGGAGATCTTCCTCGAACGCGCCAACCGGCTCGGCCTCATCAGCAACATCTACAAGGGCCGCGTCTCGCGCGTCCTGCCCGGCATGCAGGCCGCGTTCATCGACATCGGCCTCGAGCGCACCGCGTTCCTGCATGTGTCCGATATCGTCCAGCCGGCCGATGCCGAGAACGGCGACGCGGCTGCCCACGGCGCGACCCGCACGGACGACATCCAGCAGCTCGTTTCCGAGGGCGGCGAGATTCTCGTGCAGGTGCTCAAGGATCCGCTTGGCACCAAGGGCGCAAGACTCACGACATTCATCACCATTCCTTCGCGGTACCTCGTGTACATGGCGAAGGGCCACGGCGTCGGGATCTCTTCCCGCATCGAGGACGAGAAGGAGCGCGAGCGTCTCCGCGCAACGGTGGCGCAGTTCGTGAAAGCCGACGACCCGGGTGGCTACATCGTGCGGACCGCCGCCGAAGGGGCGACTGCCGAAGCGCTCCGCGCGGACATGCTGTTCCTGCAGAAGCTGTGGGAAGTACTGTCCGCGAAATCGACTGCGGCGCGTCCGGGCTCGCTGGTGCACGAGGACCTGCCCCTCACCCGGCGCGTGCTGCGCGATGTGGTTTCCAGCGGCGTCGACAAGGTCAGTGTCGATCACGCGGAGACGCATGCCAGCATGGTCGAGTTCGCGCGGACGTTCATGCCGGACATGGCGGACCGCATCGACCAGTATGCCGGCAACCGGCCGATCTTCGATCTCTACGCGGTCGAGGAGGAAATCCAGAAGTCGCTCGATCGCAAGGTGCCCCTGAAGTCCGGTGGCCACCTGGTGTTCGACCAGACCGAGGCGATGACCACCATCGATGTGAATACCGGCGCCTATGTCGGCCATCGCAACCTCGAAGAAA
>JANNNQ010000327.1:0-2201 GCA_031398625.1 Pseudomonadota bacterium | reverse complement strand
CCTGCGTGCCCGCGGCGGTGCGCACCGCCACCGGCACGTCGATCGCGAACGGCTCGGCCTTCTGCGCCTGGCGCAGCACGCCCTGGACGACGCTGGCCTCGCCCGCACCCGTGACCTTGACGTCGCCGACGCGCAGGTCCGGCGCGCCGGCGCGCGCCACCCACTGGCGGAAGAACGGCGCGAGGTCGGTGTTCGCCGCGGCGCCCTGCGCGCGCGCGAGATCGTCGAAACTGGCGCGCCGGCCGCGCTGCTCGCGATAGAAGCGCTGCAGGCCGCGCGCGTAGGCCTGGTCGCCGACCTGGCGGCGCGCCATGTGGAAGGTCATCAGGGCCTTGCCGTAGCCGACCGCCTCGGTCGCGGGACTGTGGCGCGAGCGGAATGCGGTCAGCGGGAAGTCGCGCCCGTCCTTGACGAAGTCGCGGTATTTCTTGAGCGTATCGCGCCGGTACTCGGCGCCCTGGCCCTGCTGTTCCTTGTAGAGATGGTCAGCGAGATAGGCGGTCAGGCCCTCGCACCAGTTGCCGCTGGCGTAGTCGACGAACACGCCGTTGCCCCACCAGTTGTGCAGGATCTCGTGCGGATAGGACGAGGCGAGGATGAACGGCAGGCGCAGGACCGTCCCGCCCAGCAGCGTGAACGAGGGCATGCCATAGCCGGTCTCCCAGAAATTCTCGACCAGCGCGAACTTGCCGTACGGATACGGGCCCAGCAGATTGCGGTACATGTCCAGGTACTGGGCGGTCGCTTCAAGGTATTTGGCGGCGAGCGCGTCGTCTTTTTCGTGAAGATAGGCAAGGGTTTCAACCGTTCCCGCGGATTCCCGATAGACCTTGAGCGGCCCGCCGACCAGATAGATTTCACCCATGGGCCCGTGCGAGTCCCAGCGCGCGCGCCCGTCCGGCCCGCGCGACGTTCCGTTGCCCTGGCTGATGAGATGCCACCCCTCAGGCTGCGCCACATTCAGTGTGAACTCGATCAGTTCGCGGTTCACGTAGGGGTACCAGAAACCGCTCCCCGCGAGGTACACGCCTTGTGCGTTCAGCAGGCCGGAGGTTTCCCGGAAGCCGCGCGTGTACTCCTCCTTCTGATCGCCGAGACCGAAATCGAACGTCCCTCCGTACGACACCTTGAGCGTGGAGGGGGCGCCCTCGGCCCGGTACCGCTTGAGCTTGAGCCCCTTCGAGCCCGCTTCCCCCGCATTGATCCCGAAGAACTTTTCTGTCTCGCCGAGCGGAACTTCGCGAAGGGCTGGTTCGGACCTTCCGACCTGCAGGCTTGCGTTCAGAAGGAACTCGGCCGGCGTTCCCACGGGGAAAGTAATCTCGTCCTCCACCGTGAGGCGATGGGCCTTCGGGTCGACCGTTACCTGCATGGTGTGCCGCACCCGCTTGGGCGGGGCGGTCGGGGTCTGGGCCGACGTGACCTGGGCGAAGGGGGCCTGCGACAAGACGGCGGGGGACGCGGCAACGAGCGCCGCAAGGAGAAGTGAAGTGCCGCGCATGTCGATTGTGCCTTCCTGGATAAGGAGGTGCGGCCTCTTGCCTTAAAAACCTTAGAGGGTTCGGCGGAAATACGCCTTCAGTGCGACTTCGTCCGCACCGCGCTTGACCTTGAAATCCGCGGAGTCGCCCTAACGCTTCTGGGACATGAGACGGTTCAGAATCTCGCCCTCGGTCAGAGCTACGCCGTCCATCGAAACGAGGACGTCTCCGACCTTAAAGCCCGCCTGGGCCGCGACCGAATTGGGCTGGACGGCGATCACGGGGTAAGCATCGTCCTTCTTCGGGCCGGTCGAGAAGCCGAGGGTGGGGAAAAGCGGAGCCTTCTCCGGAGCGAGGCCCCAGATGAAATTCGCATAAGACGCCCGCACGGCGGGCTTCTCGCCTTTGTCGTTCATAACCGCCATGGGAATGACCGACGCCATCTTTCCGTCGAACCAGAGTTTGGCCTGGCGCTCGGCTCCGAGGCCATAAGCCACGTGGCCCGAGCCGATGAGGACGACCATGATCGTGTCTTTGTCGCCGTATTTCTGGAGGGCCTGGACGGCGTTGTAACCCATGGTGGCGTCCCAGGTCGCTTGTGCCCGGAACATACCGTCAAACTGTTCGTCGGTCATGCCTGTGGTGTGGAGCGAATCCTCCGGGGCGAAGGACGCCTTGAAGAGACGACGGTGCTCGGCGCTGTCCGTGTCGATCTTGCTC
>JANNNQ010000322.1:0-12717 GCA_031398625.1 Pseudomonadota bacterium | reverse complement strand
GCCTGTAGCCTGTAGCCTGTAGCCTGTAGCCTGTAGCCTGTAGCCTGTAGCCTGTAGCCTGTAGCCTGTAGCCTGTAGCCTGACTCGTGCCCATCATTCCGCTTTTTCCCCTCAACACGGTCCTCTTTCCGGAGGGGCGGCTTGCCTTGAGGATCTTCGAGGTCCGCTATCTCGACATGGTGCGCACCTGCATGCGCGAGGCCAGCGGCTTTGGGGTCGTGCTCATTCGTGAAGGCGTTGAAGCCGGAGGGCCTGCGCAGACTTTCGACGTGGGCACCCTGGCGCGCATCGTCGACTTCGACCAGCTTGGCGATGGCCTGCTGGGGATCACGGCACTGGGTGAGCGGCGCTTCAGGCTCCTGACGCAGGGTGTGCAGCCGGATGGCTTGCGGACGGCTTCTGTCGAATGGCTCGAAGAAACGCCGGCGAAAGGCGATGCGCCTGGCCTTGAGTCCTATGCGCACCTGCTTGGGGCCCTCCTTCCCGATCTGGGCGATCTCTATGGAGGCGTCACGCCTCCGCTGGGCGATCCGGCCTGGGTAGTCGCGCGCCTCTTCGAGATTCTGCCCTTGCCGCTCGCCGACAAGCAGCAGGCTCTCGAACTCGATACGGCAAGGCGCTTCGACCTGCTGCGATCGCTCGTCCGGATCAGCTCGGTGCCTGAGGACGAGGACCCAGCCTGAGATAGCCCGCGATGATGAGTGCAATGAGCGCGAGCGCCCCCCAGCCGATCACGCCATCGTAGGACCCGACGAGCCAGTTCCAGTCGTTCCCCGTTTCGACTGAAGCGGACCGCATCGAGGTGATCACGCATACCCAGCCCGCGTGCAGGCCGATGCAACCTGCGATTGCTCCGGTCCTGAGCCGTACCAGTGCAAGCAGGATGCCGACCGCCACGAGGGCGATGAAGGAATCGACCAGTGCCAGCGGCGTGGCATAGCGCTCGAAGATGTTCGCCAGCACGGCAAAGCCGCTCGCCCATTCCACCTGCTCGGGCGGCAGCCGCAACCGGCCGCCCAGGAAATGCAGCGACGCGTACAGCACGCTCGGCAACAGCACGGCCAGGCGGGCGCCGGATTCGCGCGTGATAGCGGTCTGCATGGCGCCCCGAAAAAACGTTTCCTCGATGAAGGCGACCGTAATGCCCGTCAGCGCACCCTGGGCCACGATGGCCAGCAACGAGGGCAGGGCCCACGCAAACTCCGGTTTCAGCTGTCGGACGCCCGTGCCGAACAGCAGCGCGACCAGCGGCAGCATCAGGACGAGCCCCGCGCCAAAGCCCGCCAGCATCTGCCTTGCGAATTCGGGTTTCGGCAACGAGTAACCCAGGGCCTGCCGGTTGGCGAGTCCTTCGCGGCGGAGGAGGACGACCAGTCCCACCAGTGCAAACAGCATGGCGACGCGCTGCATGACGCGATGGATCGGCTCGACCGAGAGCAGGCCGACACCCAGCCACGCAGGGTAGGCAACGATCGCTGCAGCGACGAGGGACACGGCGAGGAGACCCAGGAACAGGACGAAAACGCGCACGGGAAGGGCTACGGGCTACGGGCGAAGTGAATCGGAGTTGCGCTGCAAGTTCCACCCTTCCCGGGGACATCCGGCCGGTAGCCTGGCCGTTTCTGGATGAGAATCTCTACAAACGCGAAGTTTTCGCGGCTTTGCTTTCCCACGCCCCGGTGCTGGAATCGACTTGCCCCGCTGCCCGATTGCATTTCACTGCCCTGTCACTCGAAGGATGACCATCATGGACGACGCACAGATCCACGCCAAGACTCAGGCACACACCGAGGTCCGGAATCACGCTCCTTCCCAGGCCGACGCGGTCGCCCGCTCTCTGGCCGTGCTGAATGCCCTTGCAGAGGGAGTGCACCCTGTCACGGGCGAAGTGTTTCCGGACAACTGCCCGTATCACTCGCCGGAAATCGTGCGGGCTCTCTATGGCGCCGTGCGAATGCTCGAAGGCGCTGCCGCGCACCGGCCTCCGCAGGGGCCGGAGCGACCGCGTCCGGAGCGGCCACGGGAAGGGACACCTGCAAATGCGGGCAAGCCCTGGAGCGTGGAAGAGGATCGCCAGTTGCTGGTGGAGTTTGATGCCGGCAAGACGCTGAAGGAATGCGCGGTCCTGCACCAGCGGACGTTCGCGGGCATCGAGGCCCGCCTCGAGAAGCTCGGCCGGCTGGATGCTGCGGACCGCACGACCTCCCGGCGCGTTCCGCCACGGAACGGAAACGGCATCGCCCGGACGGGATGAGGGTGCGATGGAGCTGCAGGGCGCCCCCAATTCACCCCATGTCGCCCTGCTACAATCGCGGCGCGTCCTTAAGCCATGGACAAGCCGTGCCCCAGCGTTTCCTCTTTCCCCAGCCGGATCCCTTGCGACGCCTGCTGTACCGCTACTGGCCCAGTCAGCGGCTCAACATGGATCCGCTTGACGGGCACGCTGTCGACGGACGGTACTTTCCCATCACGATCGCGAACTGGAAGCTGATATCGCCGGTGGCCTGCCTGCTGCTGGCGCGGCGTGTCGCGCAGCCGCTCGCCTTCCGCAACGACCAGCGGCTGACCATCGTGATTCCTTTCCGGGACCGCGAGGAGCATCTCCGGGCACTGCTGCCGCCCCTGACGGCCATGCTGGCGGCCCAGCAGGTGTCGGCCCGCATCCTCGTCGTCGAGCAGGAACCAGGCCGTCCATTCAACCGCGGCAAGCTCATCAATGCCGGGTTCGCCCACGCAGCGGAGTCGACGGACTACTACTGCATCCACGATGTCGATGCGATTCCGGTGAAGGCCAACTACCTGTGTCCCACCCAGCCGTTGCGGCTGGTGAATCACCTGCTCAGCACGGAGCGGCCTGCAGACATCTGTCCCACGCATTATTTCTCCGGCGCCATCACCCTGCCCAAGGCGCAGGCCTTTGCCGTCAACGGCTTTTCCAACGAGTACTGGGGCTGGGGCAAGGAGGACGACGAGTTCCTGTTCCGCCTGCAGCTCGCCGGCTTTCTCTGCTACTACGATGCGCAGGGTGCGTACCACGACCTGCCGAATCCGGCCGGGCAGCAGGCGGCCCCTGCAGCACGACGCCCGCCGCACGTGAAGTTCAACCGCGCCCGGCGCAGCCGCCTGATGCGTGGCCTGGTCGATCCGGCGGAAGATGGACTGTCGACACTGGCTTACGATCTCCTGGCCCGCGAAGAGCACGGTCAGTTTGAAAAAATCCGTGTGCGGATCTGAACCCGGCAGGCCGGCGCTGCGTGGAGGCCGCGATTCCGATCCTGTAGAGTGCGGCGCCAGTTACCTTAAGGAGTCGTGAGCGCGCATGAAGCACCTGCTGGCAGTGGTCTCAAGCGTTTCCTTGAGTCTTTGTGCGGGAAGCGCTGCGGCCCGGGGAGTGACCCCCTACCTGCCACTCAATCTCGCACCCGAAGTCGAGCGGCAGATCGAGCGGGTGCTGATCCTTGCGGGCAAGCCGGTCATCCGCAGGCCGATCCCCGCCGCGCTGGTGCTGGAGGCGCTGCCCGCCGCGTGCAAACGGGATGCGATGCTGTGCGCCGAGGTGAGGGCTTATCTTGCACGGTACATGGAGACGTCGGGGGTGCCGCTGCTCAAGGTCAGCGGCAGTATTGTTGGCGGTGATTCGGACCGGGTTGTGCCCAACGCTCATGGCCGGCCGAACGACAGTGCGTGGGAAGTAGCGGCAGCCGCGTTTTATCAACCGAGTGATTACTTGCTGCTGAACTTGGGTGGCATTGCCTATGACGGACGTACCGCCGCCACTGGTACGACACTCAGTCTCGGCTTCGAGTACGCACAACTCGACATCGGCTACCGCGACCACTGGTTCTCGCCCTTCGAGCACAGCAGCTTTCTCATCAGTACCGAAGCGCCGACTCTGCCCTCGATCACGCTCTCCAACTACCAACCGATCAGCAGGCTTGGATTGACCTATGAGTTTTTCGCGGCACGGATGTCGAAACAGGAAAACATCCGGTACTTCGATACGGTGACGAGCGGACGGCCACGCCTCGCAGGCGTACAGTTCGGCATTTCGCCAGGCGCGGGCTTTGGCCTTGCGATCAATCGCGTAATGCAGTACGGGGGCGGAGCACGCAGCGCGGGGCTTTCCGATCTACTGGGTGCATTTATCGACAACAACTCGGTAAACCGCGGTGACACCGCCGGGGGCGAGGAATTCGGCAATCAGATCGCATCCGTCACCGCGAGCATGGCAGTGCCGGCGAACGTACCCTTCGTGGTGCGGCTCGAGTATGCCGGGGAGGATAACTCTTACGGTGGGAACTACCGGCTCGGTGACAGCGCCATTACGCTCGGACTCGACTTTCCGCACATCGGCGAGCGTTATGATCTCGGCTTCGAGCTGTCCGAATGGCACAATGCATGGTACGTGCAGGGAATCTATCCGCTTGGTTTGACCAACGAGGGCCAGGTACTGGGTCACTGGTTTGGCGATCAGAGGCAATTCGCGGATCAAGTGGGCGGTTGGAGTACGCTGTTGGCGGCAGGCTATCGTACCGACCGTGGTGATACATGGCGCGCGAGCTACCGTACCCTCGGTTTCGTCGAATCGCGCCGCTTCCAGCGGGAGCCCGAGTTTCCCTACGCGCAGCTGCATGAGTTCTCCCTAAGCTACGGCACCGGGTGGAAGGGCTTTCCCGTAGGCGCGAAACTCACTGTTGGGCGCGACGCGCTCGGCGAATCCTTTGGCCGGCTGACCGGCACGGTTGATCTCGGGCTGGGCAGTAGCTTGCGCTTGCCGTACCGCGCCGATGGACAGTGGGCCGTGCCCGGGGATCTTGAGTTGCATATTGATGTCGGCGCCACCAGCAGCCGCGTCTATCAGATCATTTCCGCGCCTGCCCCGGACAGCTGGACGGACCGGCGCACTGGCCATCATGTCGCCCTGGGCGTGCGCCGCGCTGTGTCGCAGCGAGGCGACCTTGGCGTGCAGCTCGAGCTCGACGATATCGATGAGCACGACATGCTCTCCTTCCGCCTGCTCGACTACCGCTATCGCTTCACGCCTCATTTCGCGGCAAATGCCTTTTTCGGCGTAGGCAGGTACCACCGAGACGCCCCAGCCCATGGCTGGTATGTTGGCACGGGTCTGCAGTGGCGGAACGTGATTCCGCAGTGGGATGCGGGCCTGGACGCCCGCTACTATGACAAGCTGTCGCGCAACCGCGTGGCGGACACGGATCCTGATCCCGTTATCGACCGGCCCCGTATCCATTTCGATGTCGAGGCCGTGACTGTCTATCTCAGTCGGCGTTTCTGAGGGCTTTTTGGCTGCCGGGGGCGGCATTTTCCGTGCGAGGTTCGGGCATTTTGCACACTTCATCAAGCGGTATGCCGAAGCGGGCGAAGACAGGGCGCCAGCAGTCGCGATGCATCTTTTCCCAGGCGTGACAGCCGAAGGGCAGTTCGGTGGGCGAGCAGCGGGCCGCGACAGCGGGCCAGGTCTCCCACGCAAACCCGAGGGATTCCCGGAATCCGGGGATCCGGACGTGCTGCCGATAGCGGTTGGCTTCTACCGAGAAGAAAACGTCTTCTGCCCAGGGATTGCGCGTCCCCTGACGATATGGCTCGGCGCGCAGCGGCATAAGGCTGAGGACGTGACGCATGGTGGAGATCCTCCGCAGGCAGAAGCCGCCATTGCCGGCCGCATAGTGCTGCTGGGCATGGTGATCGCCGCTTCGATCGCGATACTGACGGTTCGTTAGACGGAAATAGCGGCGACGCAGCGCGGCTTTGAGGAGGGTAAGCGACCCCGGGATCGCGGGGCCGGGGATCCAGGGTGCGCCCACGTAGTCGTAGCCTCGTGCGCACCAAGCGAGCAGCTGATCGGAGAAAACGAAGGCATCCAGCTGGTGGATCAGCATGTAGCGGTAACGAGCGAACCGTGCGTAGAATTCGTCGGCCAGCAACAGCCGGTTGTAGTCCTTGACGCTGGCGAAGAACTGAGCGGGGAAGCGTTCAACGAGAAGTTCGGGGTAACGCGCTGTGAGCGGCGTGATATCGATGGTGTCTGGCGTTGCCAGAATGATAGGGTGCGATTGGAGAACCGCGATGCAACGTTCCAGCGATACCTCCTCATGGGGGTGAAGCGCCGTCCGGTACACCGGTACGACGACGCAGACCGGCCAGGCCGGGAGAGGCGCATTGCCGAAGACCATGCCCTGAAGTATATGCTCCAGCAACGCAATCGGGCTGGGTTCATGATTGCAGGCACGAGCAGGCAGGTCGCCGCGTGAGCAGGGTTTATTTCGACATCACCGACATCATCCAGTTTGCCGCACGCAATACGCGTCTGACGGGAATTCAAAGGGTCGTCTTCAACATCGTCAACATCCTCTCCCGCAAGCACGGGGGCGAGCTGGTCCGCTGCGTGTACTACGACAGGGCCAGGGACGCAATGTTCGAAGTCGATCTGTCGAGGCGGACGGTGGACGCGGAGTTCGATGCGGAAGCCCTGCTGGTGGACCTGGGCATCGCTCGCCAGCCTGGGTTCTTTCCTACTGCCGTCCGGGTAAAGAGTTACCTGCGCAATCATGCGAGGTCGAAGCTGCACCGCATTCTGCTTAAATGGCGGATCCATGCCTGGTCGTTGTTTGCCCGCTCGCAGCTCCGCGAACTCGATCTGCTGCCTGTGCGACGCCCTGCGATCACCCGGGCTGCGATCGCCCCTTCCAGGCTCGAGCGTCTTCCTGTTGATTCACCGCTGGTGCACCTCGGCTCCTCTTGGTTCTTTCCCGAGGTCTGGCGTTTTTCTGCGGAGCATTGCGCACGCGGTGGAGATGTCGTCCAGTACATCCACGACCTCATTCCGGTGACGCATCCTGAGTTCATGCCTGATAAGGAACCGCCGGTCTTCATCAACTGGCTGAACCAGGCGATGGATTATGCGGCGCGGTTCCGTTGCAACTCGCAGTGGACGGCACGCAGTCTCGAGGGCTACGCGTCATCACGCGGCAGGCGGCTGAGCATAGGCGTGACCACGCTTGCCCACGAGTTCATCAGCTTTGGCCGCGATGCCGATGTTGAACTGCCGATGAGGCTCGCGTCACTTCGGGGCCAGCGCATCGTGCTGTGCGTCGGGACGTTCGAAGCGCGCAAGAACGGCGTGACGCTGATGCGTGCCTGGCGGCAGCTGGTCCCAGGGTCTGCCGGACCATCCCCAATCCTCGTATTCGCCGGACGCTACGGAAAAATCGGTGGCGCAGCGTTCCGCGACGAGTTGAACGCGAGGGGAACCGTCTCCGGGCACATTCGCGTCATCGACATGCCCTCGGATCAGGAACTAGCATGGCTCTATCGCAATTGCATTTTCACCGTGTATCCGAGCATGGTTGAGGGCTGGGGCTTGCCGGTCGGGGAATCCGTCTGGTTTGGCAAGTATTGCATCGCGTCGAGCGCGAGCTCGATTCCAGAGGTCTGCGGGGACCTCATCGACTATGTCGATCCGCTCGATACCGGAGGCCTGCGGACCGCCCTTGCCAAGGCACTGGGCGACGAAGAATTCCTGCGCAGCCGTGAAAGGGAAATTGCCGCTGCCGAGCTGCGTACTTGGACTCATGTCGCGGATGATCTCTACGCCTGCGTGAAGCGCTGAACGGGCCGGTGCTCGTCATCCTGCCTGACTGGGGAGGCACCTCCGCGCGAGTCGCGTAAGCTGCCGCATTCGCAGACGCCTAGCCAGCCCTTTTCCAGTGCGCTGCAACGCCGCGCCCGCTGTCTCCAATTCCCGGCGAGCGAGATCCGGCTTGCCCGAGGCGAGCAACTTGCGGCTGTCACGCAGCTGCGAGGCAAAGAGCCGCAGGTACGCGGCTTCCGTCAGCCGGCCCCGCACAAGTTCGGGGATGTGTACCGAAAATGCCTCGATAGTGCGCAGCAGGTCGGCACCGATCCTCCCTGAAGCAGCAAGCCGGTTGGTCTCGCTAGCGTTATGGCGCCGGTAGCACGCAAGGACTCGCGGTTCGTACCATACACCGAACTCCGCGGCGATGCGCACCCACATCTCCCAGTCGAGCGCGTAAGGGAGATCCGGACGAAAGCCGCCCACAGACTCATAGACGGTGCGACGGACCAGTGCTGCCGGGCACTGGATTCTCTGCCGCTGGCTGATGCGCGCGAGCCACGATGACAACAGTCCTGGCAGCCACCGTTCCAGATGCGAACGTCGCGTCCAGGATCCCGTCTCGTCGATGAACGCGTGCCGCGAGAACGCCATGCCGGTCCCGGGCCGTGCGACCAGGCCTTTGAGAACCTGGGTATAGAAGCCCGGGAGGATGCAGTCGTCCTGGTGCAGGAGGTGCACGAACTGGCCTCGAGCCAGAGCGATGCACCGGTTCCAGTTTCCTGCCAGCCCGAGATTGTCTCCGGATTCGTGGAACTCGATCCGGCCCGCAGGCGCAACGTCCTGCAGCAAGACGGACGGGCGCGCGCTGGAGCCGTCATCGACCACTGCAATCTGCATCGTGGCGGCCCCCGGGTCCTGGGCGAGCACGCTTCTGACGGCATCGATCAGGTAGTGCTCCGGCTCATAGGAGGGAATGACAACCGATATCAAGGGGCGTGACTTGTCGGCTTCAATGGGGGCAATCCGCGGGCCACGAAGAACGCGGCGGACCGCGGGTTCCGGCTCCTCGTCCCTTTCAAAAAAAGGGCCTGCGGGGTCGATGTCACTTTTTTCCATGGTCTGCTTGAGTGCGTACCTGTCGATGTCACCGACATCCTGCCATGACAAATTCCGATTCCATACTTCGCAGCATGCAACAATGCGGCACTAGGTGCCGATCCTCCCGTAGCCTAAAGGTGGGGGTACTCCATGTCACGTTGCGGTGATGGCAAGCGGCGAGGTGGCCGGACCCGGCACATGATTGGTCATGGGAAGCAGCAATGGTTCAGAGGATCAGGATCAACTTTACGGATTTCTGGCACGGGGACTCGCTCCAGGAAAAGCTCGGCAATCCCCTCTGCAAGCTGCTGCAGAAGCGCTTCGAGCTGGAATTCACCAGCAAGCCTGATTTCCTCATCTATTCCTGCTTCGGCGTGGAATTCAGCCGGCATACGTGCACGCGCATCTTCTATGCGGGTGAGAACGTGCGGCCTGATTTCCGGCATTGCGACTACGCCTTCACGTTCGACTATCCCGTCACGGACCGCAATTTCCGTTATCCGCTGTACGGGCTGAGCAAGATTGCACCGCTGTTCGCTCCGCGGGATGTGGATGCGGTGCTGGCGGAGAAGACACGCTTCTGCGCGTTCGTATTCTCGAATCCGCGCGCCCGTGAACGGATCGATTTCATGGAACGGCTGTCGAGGTACAAGAAAGTCGATTGCGGCGGGCGGGTCAACAACAACATCGGCTTCCTGGTGGAGGACAAGCTTCAGTTCCTGCGTCCCTACAAGTTCTCCATCGCGTTCGAGAACTCGAGCTGGCCGGGATACACCACGGAGAAACTCCCTGAAGCGATGCTGGCGTCCACGGTACCGGTCTACTGGGGCAATCCACTGGTGCATCGCGACTTCAATACCCGGGCGTTCATCAACTGCCACGATTACCGGTCGATGGATGAGGCAGTGGCTGCCGTGATCGAACTCGATCGCGATGAGACGCTGTATCGTCGCTATCTCGGCGAGACGGCATTCGTGGACAACCGGCCCAACGAGTTCATCGCCGACGATGCCGTGCTCGATCGCTTCGAGCAGATCTTTACGTCGCCGCCGG
Organism: Pseudomonadota bacterium; assembly: GCA_031398625.1. Classification (GTDB taxonomy): domain Bacteria; phylum Pseudomonadota; class Gammaproteobacteria; order Steroidobacterales; family Steroidobacteraceae; genus CAIUGU01. The sequence goes on along the minus strand of JANNNQ010000322.1, from coordinate 2,969 downwards.
CACAACCCGTTGCGTTGAGTCGCTTCAGCAAGCTGATGCGCATCTGTCTGGCGCCACGCGGGTTCCGCAGGCGCCGGCGCCAGGGAAAACGGCGAAGCCCCGTTTCCTGACGACACATCAGGACACGTCAGAGTGCGCGGAATGCCGTCTGCGCTGCGGCAACCGTGGCACCAATGTCGGCATCGCTATGTGCTGCCGACATGAAACCGGCTTCGAAGGCGGAAGGCGCGAGATAGATGCCCGCGGCGAGCATCGCGTGGAAGAAGCGCTTGAACCGGTCGACATCGCAGGCCATGACCTGCCGGTAGAACTGGATGGACGTTTCTGCCGTAAAGAAGAGGCCGAACATGCCGCAGACCTGGTTCGTCGCAAAGGGAATCCCTGCGGCCCGTGCGGCTTCCGTCAGCCCGTCGGTCAGCAATCTGGTCTTGCGCGCGAGATCATCGTGAAATCCGGGAGCAGACAGCAGCTCGAGGGTCACGAGTCCGGCTGCCATGGCCACCGGGTTGCCCGAGAGGGTGCCTGCCTGGTACACGGGCCCGAGGGGCGCTAGGCATTCCATGATGGCGCGCCTGCCGCCGAACGCACCGACCGGCATGCCGCCGCCGATGATCTTGCCGAGCGTCGTGAGGTCGGGACGAATGCCGTACAGCTCCTGCGCCCCGCCGCGAGCCACCCGGAAGCCTGTCATCACTTCGTCGAAGATGAGGACGCTGCCGTGGGAGTCGCACAGGGCTCGCAGCGCTTCGAGGAAGCCAGGCACCGGCGGCACGCAGTTCATGTTGCCCGCGACCGGCTCGACGATGACGCAGGCGATCTCGCTGCCCAGGTCGCGAAACAGCTGCTGGGTCTGCGCGATATCGTTGTAGGTCAGCGTGAGGGTGTGGTTTGCCAGGCTTGCGGGGACGCCAGGCGACGTCGGGACGCCGAGTGTGAGCGCTCCCGAGCCTGCCTTCATCAGCAGCGAATCCGAATGGCCGTGGTAACAGCCTTCGAACTTGACGATCTTGTCGCGGCCCGTAAATCCGCGCGCCAGGCGGATCGCGCTCATCGTCGCTTCCGTGCCGGAGCTGACCATGCGGACCAGCTCGATCGAGGGCACGAGTTCGCAGACCTTGCGCGCGAGTTGCGTTTCGATCTCGGTGGGTGCGCCGAACGAGAGGCCCAGGCCGGCCCGTTCCTGCACTGCGCGGATGACATCGGGATGCGCGTGGCCGAGGATCATCGGCCCCCAGGAACCGACGTAGTCGATGTACCGCTGGCCATCTGCGGCGGTCACGTGCGCCCCGCTCGCGCTCGCCATGAAGACGGGGTCGCCGCCAACCCCCCGGAAAGCGCGCACCGGCGAGTTCACGCCCCCCGGAATGTAGCGGGAGGCTTCGGCAAACAGGCGGGACGTTGAACTCACGCGCTTTTCTCCGGATGGGGGCGGCGCAGTGTAGAGCGGAGGGGGGAAGCGGTGGAAGCGAGGAAGCGAGGAAGCGAGGAGGTGAGGAAGCAAGTTAAGCGAAGGAAGCCAGAAACCCTCCCGGGAACCGGCTGCCTCGCTTTCCTGCCGGCAGCGATGGCGGTCCCGCCCGTGGAGTTGCCGTACCGCCTCAATCCCGGTTTAATCGCGCCTCTTCCGGCCTCTCGGTTCGTGCAGAAAATGAAAGCCTACATGTGTGTGATCTGCGGGTATGTGTACGAAGAGGCCCAGGGTGAGCCGTTGGCCGGCCTGCCGCCAGGCACCCTTTGGGCGGATGTGCCGCTGTCCTGGCGCTGCCCTGATTGCGGCGCGGGCAAGGAAGACTTCGAGATGATCGAGGTCTGAGGGCGAGCGGCGTTCGTTGGCGGCTGTGCCTGAGGATGAAGAAGACTTTGTGCTCCAGGCAGAATCCTTGCCTCAAGCCTCAAGCGCCCGAAGCCGTCAAGCTGCGGCGAGGCTTTCCAGCCAGACGACTTCAGTGGCGATCGAGCCATCGGGCAACAGTTCCAGGACGCGATAGCCGGGCGGGCGGCGGTCGAGCGCGAAATCGTCGCTCCGGGGCAGGAACTGCGCGCAGGTTGCCGGTGAAGCCATGAACCGCACCCCGTTCACGAACCGGTCGAGGGCCTGGTGCACATGGCCCCACAGCACTCCGCGAACCTGGCTGTGGCGGCCAACCAGATCAAGAAATTCCCTGGCATCCTCGAGCCCCACCTGGTCGAGCCACTCGCTGTCCATGGGAATCGGGTGGTGATGCAGGCAGAGCAGCACATGCAGGTCGGGATGGGCCGTGAGCTGTGCATCAAGCGCCGCCAGCTGCTTCTGCCCCAGGCGACCACCGGCACTGTCCGGCTGCCAGGTATCGAGCAGGACCACGAGCCAGCCAGCGGCCTCAAGCGCTCCGCCGACCTGGAAGGGCGCGCTGTCGAGCATCCTGTTCATTGCGTCCGGCAGGTCGTGGTTCCCCGCCAGGCAGTACACCGGTTGGCTTGAAGCCACGAACGTATCGCGCAGGAGCGCGTAGCCACCGGCGTCTTCCTGTACCAGGTCGCCGGTCAGCAGTACCGCATCGCGGGTCGGGAAATGGCGTTCGGCATGGGCAACCGCTGCCCGCAGGGCAGGCAGGGTGGCGACACCGCGCAGGGACCCCTGGGGCTGTCCGAAGAGATGCGGATCGCTGAACTGGACGAGGCGTAGGGAGCTTGGCACGAACGGCTTGGGAAGAACGGCGAAGGATGGCGGAATCTTAGCAAGCGATGGCCTTCTAAAAGGTGACCGGTGTCGTGCCATGGCACCGGGTACAGTCACACTCCGTGTAAATTCTGCCGCTGCCTTGGTGGTTTGCCTTAATCCAAAAAAGGGGTCTTCGTGGAAACGAGTGGGTAGAAATTGGTCATTTTTCACTCAAATCTGAGGCAGCATCGTGGTGAGGACCTTCAGTCGAAGGTATTCCTCATCGCGCAAACCGTAGGCACGGCGCTGGATGACTCGTATCTTGTTG
>JANNNQ010000320.1:0-5233 GCA_031398625.1 Pseudomonadota bacterium | reverse complement strand
GGTTCAGGACCATCCGCCCGACCGGCTGCACGGGTACCAGCTCTTCAGGGATGAGCTTGGTGGCATCCAGTACGTCGAAGCTGAAGCCCTCGGCCTCCTTCTCCGTGAAGATCTGCAGGCCCAGTTCCCATTCCGGAAACTCGCCCGACTCGATGGCTTCCCACAGGTCGCGGCGATGGAAATCGCAATCCGCGCCCTGGATCTTCGCCGCTTCGTCCCAGACGAGCGAATGCGTGCCGAGCTTCGGTTTCCAGTGGAACTTCACGAAACGGGACTCCCCCTTCGCATTGACCAGGCGGTAGGTGTGCACGCCGAAGCCCTGCATCATGCGATAGCTGCGGGGTATGCCGCGATCCGACATGGCCCACATGAGCACATGGGTCGACTCCGGCATGAGCGAGACAAAATCCCAGAACGTATCGTGAGCGGAGGCCGCCTGCGGCATGCCGTGGTGCGGTTCGGGTTTGACGGCATGGATCAGGTCCGGAAACTTCATGGCATCCTGGATGAAGAAAACCGGAATGTTGTTGCCGACGAGATCCCAGTTGCCTTCGTCCGTATAGAACTTAACGGCGAAGCCGCGGATGTCGCGTGCCGTATCCACCGAGCCGCGCTCGCCGGCCACCGTCGAGAAACGGACGAACACCGGCGTCTTCTTGCCCGCTGCCGCGAACGGAGCGGCGCGCGTGTACTTCGCCAGGGAGTCATACGCTTCGAAGTAACCGTGAGCCGCTGAACCGCGCGCGTGGACGATGCGTTCGGGAATCCGCTCGTGATCGAAATGGGTGATCTTCTCGCGGAGGATGAAGTCCTCGAGCAGGGTCGGGCCGCGCAAACCCGCTTTCAGGGAGTTCTGGTTGTCGCCGACGGGCACGCCTTGGTTGGTGGTGAGTCGCTGGCCCGAAGCGTCCGCCCGAACGCGATCGAGTCCACCGCCCACGGAGTTGCTGCCTTGAGCAGCGGCGGCGCCGGTTTTTTCCGAAGGCATGCCTTCGGTCACGCTGCTGGCCGAAGCACCTCGGGACTGCGGCTCGAGGTGATGGCCCGCAGGTGGCGAAACCGCGTTCTTCTCCCCGAACTCCTTCACCTTGTTGCGGTTGTGGCCAAAGTCGGCGACCAGCATCTCCAGATCCGCGTGGGCGTCAGCCCTTGCGGAAAGATCGGATTTCGACTTGAGGCCGCCTTTGTTTGGGCGCGCGGGCGAGGTTTTCTTGCTCATTCGATAACTCCACAAGCGATACGGGCCCCGGAGTTGCCCGCGGGCTGGGACGAATAATCATCGGCAGCGGCATGAACGATCACTGCCTTGCCGATCACATCAGTTGGGGCTCCGCCGCCGACCGTAAGGCTGGCCAATACGACATCGATTGCCGCAGTGCCCTCGCCGTTCGCTCGCAGGTTGAGCATGTCGCCTGCGTGATGCGCGCCGGTCGAGGGGTTGCCATGAGGCTGGCTGCCAGGATTAAGGTGCTCGCCGGCACTCCCGGCATCGGGCGCGGAGCAGTCGCCGGTCTGATGCACATGGAAACCGTGCTCGCCATTGGGTTCAAGGCCCGTGATCTCGCCCCGGATGCGTGCCCCCGTCTCTTCCTGCGAGAGCACGAGGCGACCTACGGCCTGATGACCTTGGGCCGGAAGGAGGGCGACGGTTGCCCCAAGCGCAGTTTCATTGTCTGAAGGTGAGGCTGCGACTGGAGGAGGTGCCGACACGTCTCCCGGCGGGGCTTCGGGAACGGCGCCGTTGCCGCACGCGCTGATCGTCATTGAAGCCCCGGTCAACAGGACCAGAATGCACCGCTGCATGAATCCTCCGTGCAATAGCCTTTTGAATAGCGCCTCAGCCTTACAAGAGGCATGCCAGCTGCAGTTGCTTCAACGCCCCGTCGCGGCACGGGATGTGCAACTTCCTCCTTTCGTTGCCTGGAAGGAGGAGTCATGCCCAAGATCATCGACAGACGTGGCCGGGTGCGTCCTGGAAAGGTTCGGGAGCTGTACGACGATGGGGATAGCGAGCAGCGGGAGGGAATGGCAACGCCGCGTAATGAGCTGATGAGGGAGGCGGTGCTCGGGAAGAAGGACTCAGAAGCGACTGAGCGCCCCGCAAGCATGGCGAACAACCGGCCGCAACCTCCGGGAACCCGAAGCCGAAGCTGATCCGGCGATGTGGCACTAATTGCCGAACCATGAACTTATTGCAGCAGTAATTGCAGCCGGGTGGCCGACAACAGCCGTACGCCGGAACCTGAGGAGCAAAGATGGACTGGGGAGAGGTTTTTGGCGTCCACATGCCCTTGCTGGAACTGGTAGTCCGTGGTTCGGTGATCTACTGGTTTCTTTTCCTTGTCTTTCGGCTTGTTCTCCGCCGGGATACGGGCAATCTCGGCGTCGCCGACATGCTGCTCATCGTCCTTGTGGCGGATGCGGCGCAGAATGGCATGACTGGCGAGTACACGTCCGTTACGGAAGGCATCGCCCTCCTGAGCACGATCCTGGGATGGAACTGGATGATCGACTACCTCGCCTTCCGGTTCAGATTCCTGTCCCGCCTCACCGAGCCTCCACCGATCGCTGTCATCCGGCACGGCCAGTTCGTTCACGCGAATCTGCGCAAGCAGTACATCACGCCAGAGGAGGTCATGGGAGCAGTGCGGGAAAAGGGAATCGCACATCTACGTGAGGTGCGACACGCCTATCTGGAAAGCAATGGCGCCATCAGCGTCATCAAAGACAAGGCGCAATAACTACGAACACGCTGTGGTCAGGCGCGGCAAAGGATGCGGGGTCCCATGCCAGCCCCGTAGTGCTCAATCGTTGAACCCATTACATGGTAGTGCTAGATTTCGACGCCTGTTGCAGACACTGGCAGGGAACCTGTGGCGCCAGCCCCGTCCAAAGGATTGGTCGATTGGTTGCGCGAGTTTCTTCCGCGCGTCGGCGGTCCAGCGGCCTATGTAACCGCAGTGGCTTGTGTCGGCGGGGGAGCGCTCTTGCGCCTTCCTCTCGACTACTGGGCCGGTGCGGCGCTGCCGCCCTACATCACCTTCAGCCCCGCCGTGGTCATAGCCGGTTTTCTGGGCGGCATCCGCGCCGGATTTCTGGCGTGCGCGCTCAGCATCGGAATCGCGTGGTACTTCTGGATCGTGCCCTACCAAAGCTGGCGAATCACCACTATCAGGGATTTGCTCACGGTTGGGGTCTACGTCGTGACCGGATCGCTGATGGCTTTCGTGAGCGGTTCAGCGCGTCTTTTGCTTGAGCGCGTACAGGCAAGCGAGATCGAGCGAAGCCGGGTCGCAAAGGAAACGGTACACCGCATCAAGAACCTGGTGGCGGTGGTGCACGCGCTGTCGCGTCAAACGTCGAAGCAGGCTACGTCGATGGAAGAGTACCGGGAGCAGTTTGAAGCGCGCCTCATGGCTCTGGGGCTCGCGCAAGATATGCTGGTGGCAAATTCGTGGGAACCTGTTCCGCTTGATAGGTTGGTCGACGCCGCGCTCGCTGCCTTCCGGGATCACTCCGCGATTGTGGTTGCACCCGGACCGCCGACGCTGGTTCCGGCTTCGCTGGTCAGCGGGCTTTCGATGGCGCTCTACGAACTCGGAACCAATGCCCTGAAGTACGGAGCACTGGCCAGCGTCGAAGGTCGCGTCTCGGTGAGCTGGTCTTGCCAGGAGGCCCGGTGCAAGCTGACTTGGCAGGAAAGTGGCATCCACCGGGCACCGGCACGATCCAGCGCAGGCAGCGGCTTCGGGACCAGCCTCATCCGCAACGCGCTAGCCGGACACCCTGACACCCGTATCGAATACGCGATCCAGGGTGACAGCGTTTTCGCCGCGTTCGACTGGCCGGCGGCCTACCCGCCGGCCCTGCAACCATGAAATTCCATAACAATCTGATCACGCGTGTCCTGCTGGCGAGAGGGCTACCCCGCTTCCAATTCCATCTTGCGTTCCGCGATCTGTTCCCCTAAGGCAACCAGGTCCATTTCAGACTTCCTGGCCTCCGCAAACATTCCGCCAGGCTGTTCTTCCTCCTTCACGTGGTGCTTGATCATCTCGGACAGCACTTTGATTTTGGCGTCGTAATACTCATCATCGGGACCCGAGTTCTCGATCTCGGCGATCAGTTTTTTTGCCCCATCGTGCTCGACGATGGCTTCGTGGTGAAGTTCCTTATCCTGTGTCGCCTCGATGAAGGCCGGATAGAAGATCTCCTCCTCGATCTCAGCATGTACTGTCAACGCCTGACAGATCTGTTCCGCCAGCTTCTTCTTGGTTGCGCTTCGATTCGAAGCCTCAAACTGTTCGAACCACTCTTCCACCTGTCGGTGATCGGCTTTCAATAGCGCCACTGCGTCTTGTGCCTTCGATCCCCTGGCTGGTTCCTTTTCTGCCTTCTTCACCTGCTTTGCGCTTGCCATTGCGGCCTCCTGTCAAGAAGTACACCCGCCCGAAGCGGGACCTTTGGAGTTGATTCCTCGTCGTTGCCATCTCGGCCACGGGAAGGAATGGTTGCACTCCTGAATTGTGGTTTTCCGGGGGCAATGTGCGCATTGAAGTGCAGGATTTTTCCTACACGGATGGTTGGCCGCGACAGGTCATGAGTCACAGCCCACGGACAGTCCTGACGGAGTGAGCTTACGAAAGACGATCTAATCAACGCCCATGGCACCAGCATGGATGCAGAGCTGCGATATTCAGCTTTTTTTGAGGAGGCGCGGAATTCTATCGAACAGGTTTCTCTATCTCTTCGAAGGGTTCGACGACAGCAATCAGCTGCAGGACTGCCGACCGAATCTCCGGGACGGGTTCGAGCTCGCCCGCCAGGGAATTGAGCATCACGACGGCACCTTCGAGGTTACCGTCTTCCAGATGTCGCTGAGGCCAGGACATTTGGGCGACGAACTCGCCCAACCCGGCTGCGTCAAGTCGATGCCTTATGGCCGCCAATTCTCCACAGGCTTCCAACCACTGGCTGAAAGGCATGTACTTGTCCATGACCGTTTCCTGTTCTGGCAGGAGCGTTCGAAGTTCTGGCAGGAGCGTCCGAAGGCCCAAGGCCCTGGATTTTCCACGCGGACGCTACTAAAAAAGGGTCTTCGTGGAAACGAGTGGGTAGAAATTGGTCATTTTTCACTCAAATCTGAGGCAGCATCGTGGTGAGGACCTTCAGTCGAAGGTATTCCTCATCGCGCAAACCGTAGGCACGGCGCTGGATGACTCGTATCTTGTTG
>JANNNQ010000304.1:0-2555 GCA_031398625.1 Pseudomonadota bacterium | reverse complement strand
CATTTATACCTGATGCAAGTTGGGTTTATGCCGCGTTATGAGATTCCAATTATGTGCTATCTGGTGCAAACGGCTGACGGCAAGAATATTCTGATTGACAGTGGTCTACCGGAGATTATGCCTGAAGGAGAATCGGAGTTCGAGAATGGGCAGGACGTCATCGAGCAGTTGGCGAGCATTGGCTTACAACCGGACGATATTGATACAGTCATTTCGACGCATTATGATATCGACCATGCCGGGAGACATGCGGCATTCACGAAGGCGCACTATGTTGTTCAGCGTGTGCATCATTTGGATGCGGCGAGCAACCCACGTTTTGCTGCCATTCGACCCCAATGGGATCAGCCAATGGAGCGCATTCGGCTGGTGGACGGGGACTCGGAACTGCTGCCGGGGCTGGAGTTGATTGAAACGAGCGGGCATGTGCCGGGACATCAATCGGTGCTGGTGCGGCTGCCTACAACGGGGGCGATTGTATTGACGGTTGACGCTGTACCCTTCGGCGAGGGCTTTACCCGTGATGAGCAGGACAACGGGAGCAACCCGGACGCCGAAGCGATCCGCGCCAGTACGATGAAACTGCTTGATCTGGTCGAACGGGAGCAGATCGGGCTGGTGATTTTCGGTCATGACAACGCGCAGTGGGAAACACTCAAAAAAGCGCCGGAGTTTTATGAGTAACGCAGCGTTTCGTATGCGAATTCGTGGTCGGCTAAGGAGACTGACATGGCTGAAAACAAGACCAAACCAACCTCGGCATCCGTCGATGACTTCATAGCAGCAATCGAAAACCCTCGCCGTCGTGCCGATGCACTGGCTTCTCTCGCGATCTACAAGGAGGTAACCGGTCTTCAGCCGGTCATGTGGGGGCCGTCGATCATCGGATTCGGGTCGATCCACTATGTCTACGAAACGGGGCGTGAGGGTGATATGCCAGCGGCGGGGTTTTCGCCGCGAAAGGCCAATCTGACCTTCTACGTCGGCGACGACTTCGAGGGTGCAGCGGCGCTCTACGCCAGGCTCGGCAAGTACAAGAAATCCGTCGCATGTCTGTATATCAACAAACTGGACGACGTTGATTGTGATGTCCTGCGTGAAATCATTGCCCGCCAATACGCCAAGGAGCATCAGCCGATCGAGCATCCACCTTCCAACTTCCCAGTGTAGGGGGCAGACGTAAAACGCGGAGGACAGGTACCTTCCCTCCTTGCGCCAGCGAACGGCTGTGCTCTCCTATGCAGCAAGGCACAGGCGCGCGTTGAACGGTAAGAAGCTGACAATTGAAGTGTGACCAATATCCTTGGGGAAACCATGGATCCGAAACCCGCACTGGTATCATCTCCGCCATTCCTCGGCGCCTTCGTCGGCCGTGCCGATGAGGCCGCCGAGATCAGCCAGCTGCTGACCACAGCCCGACTGTTCACACTCACCGGCACGGGCGGCAGCGGGAAAACGCGCCTGGCCGCGCAGCTTGCAACCCTGGTGCAGGGCCGCTTCGCGCATGGGGTGCGCTGGGTCGACCTGAGCGCGCTGACCGATGCGGCTATTGTGCCCGACCACGTCGCCCAATCCTGCAGCGTCCTGGATCACGAGATGCCGTCGGTTCAGGACGCACTCATCCTCACGCTCCAGGCGCAGCAACTCCTGCTCGTGCTCGACAACTGCGAGCATCTGCTCCCCGCCTGTGCCACCCTGGTGGAGCGGCTGCTCGCTGCGTGCCCGATGCTACATATCCTGGCCACCAGCCGCGAGCCGCTGAACCTTCCTGGTGAGGTTATCTGGCTCGTCGCACCGCTTCCCGTCCCCGCTCCGGACAGCACCCCATCGCTCGACACGCTGAGCGCCTACGCGGGGGTGGAGCTGTTTGTGGCTCGGGCGATGGCGGCGCTGCCCTCCTTTCAGCTCACGGCGGCGAACGCTGGCGCCGTCGCTCGGGTCTGCTGGCAGGTCGCGGGACTTCCCCTCGCCCTTGAGCTGGCCGCGGCCCAACTCCGGTCGCTCTCGCTTGACGATCTCGCCGCCCAGCTCGTCGACGCTCCACGGCTCCTGACACGTGGCAGCCGCACCGCACCACCCCGCCAGCAGACTCTGCTCGCGGCACTCGATTGGAGCTACGCCCTGCTCACCGAGCAGGAGCAGATCCTGTTCTGTCAGCTCGCCGTCTTTGCCGGGAGCTTCACCGCGCCGGCCGCGACGGTGATAACGCTGAACGCGTCGGCGCGAAGCGCCATCGGGGTTGCAGAGACAACTTCTCCGGTGGAGGTGCTCCCGGGGCTGACCCGTCTGGTCGAGGCGTCACTGGTGACTGTGGCAGATCGGGCGCACGAGACCCGCTACCGCCTGCTCGAACCGCTGCGGCAGTACGCGCTGGCACGCCTGGAGGCGTCCGGTATGCGGCCCACCGTACAGCAGCGCCATCGCGACTGGTATCTGGCCCTGGCCCGCGAGGCCGCCGGCGCCCTGATGGGACCAGCGCAGGGCGCCTGGCTCGATCGCCTCGCGCAGGAGCACGATAATCTCCGCGCGGCCCTCGCCTGGTCGCTGGGGCAGGG
>JANNNQ010000252.1:0-5358 GCA_031398625.1 Pseudomonadota bacterium | reverse complement strand
GCTGCTCAGGGGGTTTCTTTGAGTACGACACCAAGAGCGAACGCCTCACCGAGGTAAGCCGGGAACTCGAAGACCCCGCGATCTGGAGCACGCCCGAGAAGGCCCAGGAGCTGGGCCGGGAGCGCGCCCGCCTCGAACAGGCAGTTGGCATGCTCGACCGGATCCGTGCCGCGCTCAATGACGCGCGCGAACTCCTCGAGATGGCCGTCGAGGAGGACGATGAATCGACCGCACTGGGCGTGAGCGACGACCTCGCGCGCGTCGAGACCGATCTCAAGCAGCTCGAGTTCCGGCGCATGTTCCCCGGGCAGATGGATCCGCACAGTGCGTTCCTCGATATCCAGGCCGGCGCCGGCGGCACCGAAGCGCAGGACTGGGCGCAGATGCTGCTCAGGATGTACCTGCGCTGGGGCGATGCGCATGGTTTCAGGACCGAAGTCATCGATATCGGCAGTGGTGAAGTGGCGGGCATCAAGAGCGCCACCATCAGCTTCGAGGGCGACTACGCCTATGGCTGGCTGCGCACCGAGACCGGCGTCCATCGCCTGGTGCGGAAATCGCCCTTCGACTCGAATGCACGGCGCCACACTTCGTTTGCTTCGGTGTTCGTCTCGCCGGAGGTCGACGAGGACATCAACATCGACATCAACCCGGCGGACCTGCGCACCGACGTCTACCGCTCGAGCGGCGCGGGCGGCCAGCACGTGAACAAGACGGAATCCGCGGTGCGCATCACGCACGAGCCCACCGGCATCGTCGTCGCATGCCAGGCCGAGCGCAGCCAGCACAAGAATCGCGACAAGGCCATGAAGATGCTCAAGGCCAAGCTCTACGAGCTGGAAGTGAACAAGCGCAATGCTGCGGCGAGGGTGCTCGAGGACACCAAGTCGGACGTGAGCTGGGGCAACCAGATCCGTTCGTACGTCCTCGACCAGTCGCGTATCAAGGATCTGCGGACCGGCATCGAAGTGGGCAATACCACCGCGGTGCTCGACGGCGACCTCGACCAGTTCCTGGAAGCGAGCCTGAAGCAGGGATTGTGAGGGATAAGGCTACAGGCTACAGGCTACAGGCTACAGGCTACAGTGCAGGGGTAAGGAGTCCAGTTCTTGTTCTGGCTGTAGCCTGTTCTGCGAGTGCTACGATTCTCGCCACTGGTGAACGCATGACTGAATCCGACCACTCCCCCGACGAGAACAAGCTCATCGCCGAGCGCCGCGCGAAGCTGGCGCTGCTGCGTGGCAAGGGGCAGGCGTATCCGAATGATTTTCGCCGCGATGCCCTGGCCGACCAGCTGCTGGTGGCGTACGGCGAGCGGCCTCCCGAATGGTTCGACAGCCACGAGATACCCGCTCGCGTGGGCGGCCGCATCATGGTCAAGCGCGTGATGGGCAAGGCGAGCTTCGTGAAGATCATGGACCGCTCAGGGACGATGCAGCTCTTCCTCCAGCAGGAACCGCTGGGCGCCGCGTACGACGAGTTCAAGACCTGGGACGTGGGTGACATCATCGCGGCCGAGGGCGTGCTGTTCAAGACGAAGACCGGCGAGCTGTCGGTGCGGGCCGGGAAGATCCGCCTGCTCGTGAAGTCCCTGCGGCCCTTGCCCGACAAGTGGCACGGCCTGGGGGACCAGGAAACGCGCTATCGGCAGCGGTACGTCGATCTCATCATCAATGCAGACAGTCGTGAACTGTTCCGCAACCGCACGCGCATCATCAAGTACCTGCGCAACTTCCTCGACGCGATGGACTACCTCGAAGTCGAGACGCCCATGCTGCAGTCGATTCCGGGCGGCGCGGCGGCACGGCCCTTCAAGACGCATCACAACGCGCTCGACATGGAAATGTACCTGCGCATCTCGCCGGAGCTGTATCTCAAGCGGCTGGTGGTCGGCGGGTGCGAGCGTGTCTACGAGATCAACCGCAATTTCCGCAACGAAGGCCTGTCGACGCGCCACAACCCCGAGTTCACGATGCTCGAGCTCTACCAGGCGTACGCGGACTTCCGCGACCTGATGGAGCTGGTCGAGCGCCTGTTCCACGGCCTGTGCGATTCGCTGCTCGGCACGCGCCAGGTGGCGTATCAGGACCAGGTCTTCGATTTCGGCCAGCCGTTCCGGCGCGTCACCGTCGAGGATCTCGTCGTGCACTTCAATCCGGGCGTGGAGCGGGAACGCCTGCGGGACCTCGCGTATCTGCGGGAAACGTGCAACCGCCTGGAGATTCCATGGAAGGCAGGCGATGGCCCAGGCAAGCTACAGATCGAGATCTTCGAGAAGACGGCCGAGCACCGGCTCATGCAACCCACCTTCGTGTACAGCTATCCGGCGGAAGTGTCGCCGCTAGCCCGCCGCAATGATTCCGATCCCTTCATCACGGACCGGTTCGAGTTCTTTGTCGGCGGGCGCGAGATTGCCAATGGTTTTTCGGAGCTGAATGACTCGGAGGACCAGGCTGCCCGGTTCAAGGAGCAGGTGGAGCGCAAGAGCGCGGGTGACGAGGAAGCGATGTTCTTCGATGCTGACTACATCCGCGCGCTGGAATACGGATTGCCGCCTACGGCGGGGCTGGGCATCGGGATCGACCGGCTCGTCATGTTGCTGACCAACGCGCCCTCGATCCGCGACGTGCTGCTGTTCCCGCACCTGCGGCCTGAAAGCTGAATCCGGGCCGACTTATTCCTCTGCCACTGGGTAGGGCAGGGGCAATCGCTCCAGCGTCACTGCGGGCGAGGTCGCGAGTTCCAGCGCCGCGGACTTCTGGGCCAGGCTGACGACCGCCAGCAGTTCGCAGCCAGCCGCGGTGTCGACTGCTTCCACGACATCCCCTGCGTGGGCCTCACCCGCAACGATGCGGGTCCCGGGCAGGGGCGCGGGGCACGCAGCAGCAAAGCGGAACATGCGCCGCTTGATGGCGCCGCGATACTGCGTGCGGGCGATAATTTCCTGCCCGGTATAGCACCCCTTGTCGAACGCGATGCCCCCGACCAGGTCGAGGTTCAGCATCTGGGCAACGAACGCCTGGTGGGTCGCAGGCCAGACCTGGGGCAGGCCTGCCCGAATCTCCGCTCGCCGCCAGGCGGCGTCAGCGGGTTCACCGTGCCTGCCGCCTTGCGCAGCGACCACCAGAAACCGTTCCGGCAAGCCGGCACCGGGTTCATGCCACCGGATCACAACACTGCCTTCGTGCTCCAGGCAGATGCCCGGCTGCCCGGGGCAGGGCAGCCCTGCCAGCGCCAGCTGCTCCCTCGTTGCAACGTAAAGAGCCTGCGTGGCACGCAGATCGGCGAGCATCACCTTCGAGCGCAGCACGTACTTGCGCAGCCTGGCGCTGACTGTTTCCAGCATCGTGGCTGGCACCAGCAACAGGACGCCAGCGGGTCGCGGCACGAGTGTCAGCACGGCCTCTACCCGGCCCTGGGGCGAATTGAGGCTCGCGAGTTGACAGATTCCGGCCTCGAGGCGCTGGAGGTCGCTGCTGACCTGGCCCTGCAGGAAGGTGCGCGCATCCGGGCCTGAAACATCGAGCGGGGCAAGGAATTCGAGCGGGGACAGGAGCGGGAGAGTCATGGCAGTGAGCATGTTACCTGCGGGAAGCGCAGCCGATCGACCTCCTTGCGGGTGCTAGGGGACCTCTGCACAGGTTTCACGGCCGCGACGGTGAGCCATTTCGTGCAGGGCGAGGCGCGACGACCGCTGTGTACCCGGCGTACTCGAGGGAGGAGTAACACTGCCATGCACGAAATGGATCCCGTCCCGATCAATGAATGAATTCAACATTTTATGGGTTGCGCCTCTAATCGCTTGGCTAGCGTCGTTACGGCCCTTGTCCATACTCCCAGTATGGACCGCGGCCCGATGCCTCGCAGCAGGCGATTGGAGACGTAACGCGGTCGCGAAACCTGTGCAGAGGTCCCCTAGTGCATTTTCAAGGCGGGCGCTTTCTGGCAAACTGCGCCGCGATGTCGAACGGCGATCCTGTCCAGTCCGGGGCCTTTGGCCCAGCAGCCTCCGCGGGAGGTGCTGCCAATGGAGCAGGCGCCACTTCAGCGGCGCCAGCACAGGACGCAGCGGGCTCGAATCGTGCGCAGATTGCGCCGCTGCCTGCCGAAATCGGCGGCCGCGGCGGTCCTGAGCCGACCCGCTACGGGGATTGGGAAAAAGCGGGACGCTGCATCGACTTCTAGGCCTGCGCCGAACTGGCGCAAGGCGGGTACCGCCAGGCGCAACGCAGCGTCCGACCAAGGCGGGAAGTCAGCAAGCAGTCCTTGGGGTCATCGCCCTAAAGAGCAGTATTGGGCCAGCGGCAGGCCGGTTTACCGGCGCGCGGGTATTTCGCACGAGTTGCGGGTTGAGGTTCTGGAGTTTCCTGGCATGGCAAAACGCGAACGGCCCTTGTCCCCGTTCATGCACTACCGCTGGCAGTACACGAATACGCTATCCATCCTGCATCGCCTGACCGGTCTCTTCCTCGCCTTCGGCCTGATTGCCCTCGTTTACTGGCTCGCCGCGCTGGCAGCCGGCCCTGACAGCTATGCCTCGGCCCAGGAGGTCCTCTCGACGCCGCTGGCGGGCCTCGCGCTGGTCGCGTGGTCGTTGAGCTTCTTCTATCACTTCCTCAACGGCATCCGGCACCTCTTCTGGGATGCGGGCCATGGGTTTGATCTCAAGGTGGCACAGTCGAGCGGCTGGGCGGTGTTCATCGGTTCGCTGGTGCTGACCATCCTGTTCTGGCTCGTGCTGGCCCTGCAGATCGGGGGTGCGGCATGAGCCTGCAGAGTCCTCTCGCTCGCGTTCTCGGCCGCGGGTCGGCCAAGGAGGGCGCGCATCACTGGTGGGCCCAGCGCGTCAGTGCCATGGCGCTCATCCTGCTCACGGCCTGGTTCGTGGTGGCGATCGTGCTGCTGCCCGGCCTGGGGTTTGCTGCCGTCACCGCCTGGGTGCGCTCGCCGCTGAACGCGGTGCTCCTGTCGCTCCTCGTCGCCACGCTCGTGTACCACTCGCAGCTGGGTGTGCAGGTGGTGGTCGAAGACTACGTCGCTCACAAGGGAACCAAGATTGCCACGATGCTCATCGTCAATTTCGTACATGTGCTGCTCGGGGCACTCGGCGTCTTCGCGGTCCTGCGCGTCGCCTTCGGAGGTGCAGCATGAGCGCCTATCAGTTCATCGATCACACGTTCGATGTCGTGGTGGTGGGAGCAGGCGGCGCCGGATTGCGCTCGACGTTCGGCCTCGCGCATTCCGGCCTTTCCACGGCCTGCATCACGAAGGTGTTCCCGACCCGCAGCCACACCGTCGCGGCGCAGGGCGGCATCTCGGCCGCGCTCGGCAACATGCATCCCGACGACTGGCGCTGGC
>JANNNQ010000197.1:0-3005 GCA_031398625.1 Pseudomonadota bacterium | reverse complement strand
GTGGACGCGAGCGAGCGGGTCGGTTTTTCAGACTGGGGATCCGGGAACCCGCCCGCGCTTCCGTGGCACTGGCAACGCCTTTGGCGAGCCATAGCTGGGTTGCGCGGTCGATATTGAGGCCCAGTGTGCGAAACGGGATGTTCGGGTCTGAGATCGCGTGTCCCGGCCCAGATGAACTGTTTGCCAATCTCGACACCGAACGCTCCAGTTCGTCGCGATGCGTCCAGTCGCATTGCTCCAGACGTTCGTAGTTCAAATGGAAATAGATCGAAAAGGCGCCGAAATCCTCGAGAATTCCTCCGGCCCGGGCCGCGAATCCCAGGTTGAACTCGGCGAGCGCGCGGGGATCGATGACCCGGGCCCGATCGAGATCGCGTTGCGCCTCTTCTACATTTCCAAGCGCTGCGAGAGCAAGGCCCCGGTCAATCAGCGCCTTGCCATGATCGGGGCGGATCGCCAGCGCGCGATTGCAGGCATCGAGGGCTTCCTCATAGCGGTGTAATGCGAGCTGGACCTCCGCAACATTGAAATGGACGTCGGCGTTTTCGGGGTGCGAATCGGCCAGGAAACGGTTGTTGAGCAATGCATCTTCGAGCCTTCCCAGCCGGGTCAGGACATAACCGCGATTAAAGCGGGCGGCAAATGGAGGATCGGGATATGCCAGGGCTTCGTCGTAGGATTTGAGCGCGCCCGGGAAATCCCCGTTGGCCTCTTGAATGACGCCGAGGTTCGTCAGCAGTTGGGAGCTGCCTGGCTGACGGCCAACCGCATTCTCCAGAAGCGAGCGGGCCTCCAGGAGCCGGCCCAGGGCCTGCAGCACCAGAGCCTTGGCACTCAGCGCATGGACCTGGTCCGGATCGAGCTGCAGCGACCGGTCGAGCGCTACAAGCGAATCCGCGTAACGTCCTGCACGCTCCAACATCGCACCGAGGAGAAAATGCGGTTGTGGATCGTCCGGATGGCGCGCGCAAATGTCCCGCAGCGTCGATTCCCCGGAAGCGCCGTCGGCGAATGCCCGGGCGGCCTGCTGGAGTTCTTCTTCCGACGCGTGGGTCATGCAGGGCTGCGATCAGGTGACTTCCGAGACACGATCCTCGAGCTTGTCGCCGGGATCGCGCGGAAACTCATCAAGAAACACGAATGTCCAGTTAAAAGGATGACCGAACTGATCGGTGAAATGGGCCCGCAAGGCCGATATCTCCGAATCATTCAGCGGTCGCCCAACGAACCATCGTTCCAAAATATAGGTTCGCATGTCCTCCGATACGGCCTCTCCGAAGCTGCGGACCTCGCGCAACCAGGGCATGGCGATGCCACGATTATCCGCCGCCCTGAGAATTCCCAACACATTGCTGGCATAGCCAAGTAGATAGCTGGGCTGCTCCTCGCAGATCCGATCGAGCTGGCGATCAAAGGGCCAGCGTGCAGGAAGTACAACGAATTGGCCGGAACGGAAGATCTCGGCGCCGACGTCCCCGAACCAGTTCTCGGAAATGCTGACTTCCTTTTCGACCCGGATCGCCAGCATCCTGGCAGAGAAGTCGCGTTTGTGCCAAAGATGCTCCCGCAGCATGAAGGCCTGCCAGAAAAACGTCGAGACCGAGGTGGACAGGAATCGCACCGGTTCGCCAGTCGAGCCGGAAGTCGTGCTTTGAGAAATGCCCCCATGCCCGGCCGGAAGGCGTTCGGCACAGCTATCGCGAAAATGCTCCTGGATGTCCGCACGTCTCAGCAGCGGGAGCCGGGAATAATCGTGGAGGGAGAACTGAGAGGGAAGGCTCCGTACCGCTTCCCCCATTCGATGGCGGTAGTAGGGCACCTCCGCCACCGAGTGCCGGAGCAACGCCTGAAGCTGTCCGCGTTGCCGCTCCCAGATCTTCTCCGGCGCAAGCCACTGGGCGCGCTCCAGTTGAAACAGCACCGCCAGCATTGCGTTGCCTGCATTGCCGGGAACGGCAGGCCATTCCACTCCGCCGATGGATGAGCGAATGCTACTCAGCACGACAGCATTCACCCAAAGGAATGGCTACTGGGCCGGAGCGGTAACCAGGCTGGCTTGCTTCAAGGCTGCAGCACCCTGATACCCTTGGCTCAGCAGTGCCGAGTCCGTGACCTGGTAAACGATGCCGCTTCTGACGGCGTTGGCCCCTGCAAAGAAGCCCGTCACAAATAACGTAGAGCCGGAGGTGGGCGTGTTCGCGAAGAAGACACTTCCGTCCATACTTCCATTGAACGACCTGGAGATACTCTGCGATTCCAAAGTCCAGTTCATCGAACCCGATATCCCGCCCGACTGGAAATTCGCAATCATATCCACACTGTTGAGAGTGCCTCCAACTCCATTATTGGTCATTCCCCTGGGTTGCGTGGCACCCAAGAGACTATAGGTACCCTGCAGCCCGCCCAGTGCCCGCAGGTCCGTGGGAATGCCCACGACGTAGTGTAGAGGTTTATTGGGATCGAAAAAGCAGCACGCACCGCCCGATGCGCCGGATACTCTTCCCCATGCAATGATTCCATCATTTCCCGTGTTCGCGTAGGGCCCGATGATCGTTACGCCGCTGACGGAATCATTGAATTGAGTGAGAAGCCCGCCGCTATCGAGAGTTACAGTCGTCGATGCGTAAACAGTCGCAATGGAGCTCGCGATGCCGGCGTGGGCGACGATCTTTCCCGTCAGCAGGCCGGTCGGGGATGGCGGTTCGCAGCTGGCCGGATCCAGCGTGCATGATTCGCCGCTCTCATTGACGTTTTCTCCCTCGGCAAAAGTGGACGGCGGGTTCTGAGGAGAGGGAGGTGGCAGGTCCGTACGCTTATTGGTCAACACGGGTTTCACAGCGTCGCTCTGAACGTAATACGACTCGCCGTTCGTCACGCTCAGGCAACCTGCGCCGTTACAGACATTTATCTCGCCTTCGCCCACGGTGCCGACAATCGACTGCCCGTACTGGATGGTGTACTCGGTACCGCGGATGCCGATGGTGGCGACCGAAGTCGTAATCTGG
>JANNNQ010000187.1:0-11576 GCA_031398625.1 Pseudomonadota bacterium | reverse complement strand
CCCTTGACCGGCGCACGCCCGATGCCGTGTACTTCGAATCGCTGCCGCTCGAACAGGCAGCTTAAATCGCAGAGCCCCACTTAACCGTGAGCGTTTTACTGTTCAAATAAGCGAGGCCACCTCTGGTGGTCCGCTGAAATGAAAGGTTGGGCGTCATGGGACGCCGAGAAGCTGCAACTTCTCGCGGTCAAATTCCTGCTGGGTTAGCGCTCCACTATCCAAGAGCTTCTTTAGCCTTTCAAGCTGTTCGAGCTTTTCGCTGGACGAAGCTGCTGGAGCTGCCGCAATAGATCGAGATGTGCATTCGAAGACCCACTCAACGCGAGGGAAGTTCCCAAGTATGTGTGGCGGCGTTGATGTTCGTTCTTGAAGAAGACGGACATTCTTTTCCTGTCGACCGCAATGCTTGGTTGCCATGTCCTCAACAGTCTCTCGAACGCCGGCCAGCGACACAAAGCCAGATCCTCCCTGATAGAAGGCGCGGAAAGACTCTTCGCCAGCCGTCGCAGCTGCGAGAGTCGCCGATTCACCGCCGTACACCGCGCTGTCAAATGGCGACTTGCTGTTTGCTGCCGTTTGAACGGGAGGAGTGCTTGCGCAGCCATACGTGGATAGCGCAAGAAGAGTGGGTAGGAGCCAACGAACCGGGATGAGTTTGTTTGCTTGTTTCTGCACAAACAGTTCACCTGTCGGCCCGCAATGCGATTCGATGTACTGGGAGAGACCCCGCGGAACTCTGATCATTCCGGATACTCCTCTTTCGGATCTGAGTAAGCATACAAGCTCAACGCGGTTCGCGGCTCGCCTCAAGACCATCTCTATTCTCCGGCGGCTGATCGGCCTTTTGCTGTTCGCGCAGCCGCGCTTCTTCCTCTTCCTGCTTCTTGCGACGCGCCTCATCCAACGAACGCAACGTTTGTAGCATTTCATGAAAAGGCGAGATGTCCTGTGAAGACATCAATCCTGGTAACGCGTCACCCCTGTTTCGGTTTGGTAGATACGCAGACACCGTGCCGAGCAAAAGAGGTGTATCGCCTCCAGAATCTGCAAAAACGGGACCACCGCTCACGCCATTTATAGCAACGCCGTCGATAAGATAGGAATCATCTCTTGTTAGAAATGCGCTCACCATTCCCCGGAACATACAAAGATGTGGGTTTGTAATTCCCGGATAACCAACCCATGCAACCTCTGATCCTATCGGTCTGCAGCTATCCGCCTCCATCATCGGGAGCGATGATTGTGGCAATTCGAAATCGCGCGTACTCAGCAATATCAATGCCGAGTCGCGACGACGGTCCATCCAGATAACCCGCTCATTGTCCCTGAGAAAGACTTCCTTTCCGGTTGTATGGTGCCGCAACTTTATCGGCTTCTTCCAGTCCTCCGCATCTTCGATGACGTGCGCCGCGGTGGCGAATGCAGTGATGCTTCGATCTTCGTTGTAACCCAAAAAGAAGCCTGATCCAGATCCCTCTGGCGTCTGAATAGCGAACACATAAGGAAGTATCTGTTCGTAGCGCGCGGGCAATGCCACTAGAGTCTCCTCGCAGGTTTAATAATTGCGCTCGCGACGCGCGCTTAAGGAAATGGTGCCGGGCCGGGAAAACGGAAATAGCGCTCCACCACACGGGCTATTTGAGACACACTTTCCCGGTTTCCCTGCCCGACACCAAACTCCTAAGGGCTGGCCCACTGCCAAAGCCAAACCAATAGGTATGCCAAAAACAACGCCACCAGGAGCATTGGGAGAGATAGCACTATCGCCAAGATATTCGGCAGCAGACGTTTGCCGTACACCAAGTTGGCAGCCGATTTACCAAGGCTACCAATGCAACAGGAAACCAGAGCGAGCAGTTGTAGCCAAAGAAGTGTCTCCAGAAGCCACAACGGCCACCGATTCTCCCCAGTGCTCGCGCCCTCCAGAATCAAGTGGAACGAAAGGAACAGACTCGCGGCCACGAGCCAACCGAGCAGCGCAACGAGCACCACTGGATCACGAAGAACCGATCTCGTCTCGATGGCCTGCACGTTGTCGCCTAACGATGCGCTTGTGGCGGGGAGAGCCTGGTATCGAACCTGAGTCATGGACTTTTCATGTCTACAGCTTCGAATGCCAAAAACTCAAGTTCGGCACCGGCGTAGCCCAGCACCCAGTCTCTTACCCAATGTGGCACCGTTGCCCTCCCAAAAGAGTCACTCCTTATCTTAGTGGGCATCCGTTGCAATCCCACGAGAGGTATCGATTCATGTCTCGAATTCTCTTAGCCGTAACGTCAATCAGGCATGACGTGTAGGTCAATCCGGAGAGACTGCCCCCTTGTAACCCCGACGTCTCGAACTGGCAGGTCAAGTCCCGAAACGGGATCCATGCTCGCTGGGATTCTCTAAGAGACTCTGGATTCTCCAGAAGGCCTACCAGCCGCATGTACAGCGAGTTCAGTTGCGCATCGACCTTTTGGAATTCGCCTTCCAGACAAGTACTCATCTCGCGCGTGTTGCCGTCGCATTTGCTCTTGTAGGACGCTGCAAAATCCCAACTGTCGGCCGCCTGGGAGTGATTGGCTGGCGAGGCCGCCATGAAAATTGCGAACGTCAACTTTGCTACTGTTTTCACGATTGGAACCTAATTCAATCTATACCGCAGAAGCAAGGAAATGGTGCCGGGCCGGGAAATCGGGAGAACGGGGATGGTGCTGTCGCCCAGCTAAGCCCGCCTTTTTCCTAGGCAGCATCATGCCTACAAACGGACTTCTTGAGACGCACTTTCCCGGTTTCCCGGCCCGGCACCAACCTCCGTACAAACGGACTTCTTGAGACGCACTTTCCCGGTTTCCCGGCGCGGCACCAACCTCCGAAAATCGGTCGGATCGCCCCGCATCAAGAGAGCGCCACACGGGAAAACGACAACAGGAAATAGGGAGCTTATCCATTCCCATAACGTCAACGTTTGAGCAACTGCGGAGAAACGGACATCGGGGATTGAGAACACACCCACGACAAGGTGTCCTAAAGCGCATGCCCAGACGGCGACGGCAATCCAATGCGTGCGGGTGAGGTTCATTCTGCTAGATCGGGGAGAGCCCGGTGCCGGACTTGAGTTATGGACATTTCACACCTACAGCTTCGAATGTCAAAAGCTCAAGTCTGGCACCGGAGATTCGCTCCAGCGGCAGATCCAATAAACCCGCACCCATGCACCGGCACCGTCGCCCTCTGGCACCGTCACCCTGTACTGGGGGAGCTCGGTACCGGACCTGCCAAACCGGCCATCCAGATCTTCCCTTTGCCTGTGCGAGATTAAACAACGACAACTTCCATCGATGAAATCGCACGAATGGCAAGTCCGGCACCCAGTCTCTCGAACGATTTTTTATGCCGCCGACTCACTTGCGACATTCCAGCCTGGGAATACAAGCACGGCCGGATGACACTTCAGGGCACGAGCAAGAATCTTTGCCCGTTCGACCCCCAGATTGACCCGGCCGTTCTCAATGGCGGAGATGGTCGCTTGCGGGATACCCGTTAGTTCGGAGAGCTGGCTCTGGCTCAGCTCCTGTAGTTCGCGAAGAATACGGACCGACTCGCCGACCGATACCTCGACGCGTCGCGTTGCTACTCTGAAATCCTTCATCTCAAGGTCTCCGATAATCGTGAGCGGTGACTTGAATGACCTGAATCAACAGCACGTTCGCCACTACGCGGTATATCACTCTCCATTTCAGGCCCAGACGCGATGATCGATGCCCCTTCCACTCGCCAGAGAGGGCCTCATCGTGAAAGCCCTTGATAGCACGCAGCCCCGGCGGTCCGGAAAGTGCCGCAATGTCTTTCCATTTCTCGTAACGCTTCAGAATTTCCATTGGCACCACGCCAGAAAGCTGCTTTTCTACCCGACGGTGCTCCTCAATACGCCACATGTCATATCGTATATATACTATAAATGGTATGTCAATCCAGCCCGAAACCGGAGGGATAACCCGATTCCCCTCTCTCCCCTCCCGCCTCGCGCTTTCCCTGACTTCCCGGCCCGCCATTGGAGTGAGGCCGCGTGCGATCGAGGGGCGAAATGTTCGATCTTGTCTGGCCTGCCGATAGGCCCCCTTGCCGACAAAGTCGGCCCCCTTGACGGCAGTCCCGCTTGCCGGCAAAGCCGGCCGGTCGCGTCTTACCCTCTCACCGCCGTATACATCCCCATCCCCCCCTCATCCAGCACCAGATCCACGATTTCAAACCCGGCCGCCATCAGTGCGTCGTGTTGCTCGTCGCGGGTCATGAAGAGATCGGCATTGTTGAAGGCGACGCCATCGAAGTAATGATCGGCGTACAGGAAGCAGCCGTCCTGCGGGAGCAGATCGTAGACACTGTCGAAGAGATCGGGGACATGGCGTTTATGCCGGACTTCGTGCACCGCCTGCATCGAGACGATGACGTCGAAGGGTCCCAGGCCCGCGGACCAGTCGGGTTCGCGGAAGTCGCGCTGCAGGAAGTGGAGCTTGTAGTCGTACGCCCTGAGTCGTTCGCGGGCCAGCGCCTGCATGGGCGCGGAGAAATCGAGGAGGGAGTAGCCCATCACCAGTTCGTTGGCGAGGATCGCTTCGGCGAGGAGACCCGGACCCGATCCGAGTTCCAGGATCCGCCCCGCGGGCAGCAGGTACTCAGCAACCTGGGTTGCAAAGGCCTTGAAGAAGAGGGAGCGATACGGCCGCTTCCGGGCCGTTTCCTCGACCCAGGCCAGGACTTCGTCCGGCTGCTCCCAGTCGATGGGACCGGGAACATCCTTGGGTACGTCCTTGGCCACATCCGCGGACACATCGTGCGCGTGCATCGCGTCCCCACTCCCTTGTGCGGTGTGGCGAATGTACGGCAGAACTACACGTGCCGTAAAGCACAGCAACGGTGGACTATTTCAGAGTGGCCCGCCAATCCGGTCGACGAAGCGAGGCTACTACTGTCATCAGGATGCTCTCACTCACGCCCACGCTGGATCCAGGCGTCTATTTCCCTCGCGCGTGGACGCCGCACCTGTTGCCCCCATGACGACTCGATCTGCTCATGCACAGAGGCTCTCTCCAGATGCGCCTCCAACAGTTCCCTGACGAAACTCTCTACGGATTCATTGCGCTGCTTCGCCAGAATCCGGAGGCGCTCGATCATTGCAATTGGCACATCGTGAATGATCAGATTCTTTGCCACTGCCCTCAACTCCAGCTGAGATCGTGATCCGACAGCGGCAGCGAGCGGATGCGTTTGCCGGTGACGCGGAAGATGGCGTTGGTGACGGCAGGGGCAACGGTGCCCACCGCTGCTTCACCGATGCCGCTCCACTTGTTGCCGCCGGCCAGCGAGAAATGCGTTTCCATCACGGGCGTCTCGTTCATGCGCAGCATGCGGTAGGTGTGGAAGTTGTCTTCCTTGATGGCGCCATTCTCCACGGTGAGCTTGCCGTAGAGAGCGGCCGTCAGTCCCCAGACGACGCAGCCCTCGATCTGTTCCTCCGCGGTGAGCGGGTTCACGAGATTGCCGCAGTCGACAACGGAGACCAGTCGCTCGACCTTCACGATGCCAGCCTTCGTCACGCTGACTTCAGCCACCTGGCCGACGATCGACCCCACCCCTTCGTGCAGGGCAACGCCTTGCCCGGTTCCGGCCGGAAGCGTTCGCCCCCAGCCAGACTTTTCCTTGAGGACATTCAGCACCCGCGCGTAGTCGGTGAGCTCCGGCTTCAGGATCTGCGAGCGATACTCCAGCGGATCGACGCCCGCAGCGATCGCCAGTTCGTCAATGAACGACTCGAGGGCAAACACGTTCTGTGTTTTTCCTACCGCCCGCCAGAACCAGGATGGGAGATGCGTTTCCTTACGGACGTTCGAGACACGCTGGTTGGGGATCGCATAGGGAATCTCGGCCAGGCCGTCCACCGACGTGGTGTCGACATCAGTGGGTTTCATCGGCCGGCCCGCAGTCGCAAAGATGGACGGGGTGACCGAATGGCTGACGTAAGCGGTGGGTTTGCCATCCGCACCCAGCGCGGCCTGGAAACGCATCGCGGACATCGGGCGATAGCGCCCCATCCGCATGTCTTCTTCCCGAGTCCAGATCATCTGCACGGGAGCGCCCACCGCCTTCGCAACCTTCACGGCCTCCGACGGGAAGTCAGGTGTGCTGCGCCGGCCGAAGCCACCGCCCAGGAAGCAGTTGTGGACGTGGACATTCTTCGGGTCGACGCCCGCCACCTGCGCAACGGGAGCGATGATGCCGTCCGGGCTTTGCGTGCCCAGCCAGAGGTCGACCCGATCGGCCTGTACCTGCGCCGTGCAGTTGAGCGGCTCCATGCAGGCATGCGCGAGATATGGCACATGGTAGTCGCCTTCGACCTTCTTCTGCGCGCGCGCCAGCGCCGTCGCAGTATCACCCGCTTCGTGGGCAAGATTTCCGGGTTCCGCAAACGCTGCGGTGAAATCCTTCCGCCACTGCTCCGAATTCGAACTGCCTGCCGCGCCCGTCTCCCATTCAACGGGAAGTGCCTTCGCAGCCGTATTCGCCTGCCAGAAATGCTCGGCCACCACCGCCACGCCATTGCCGAGGTTCACGGCTTGCTTGACGCCCGGCATGGCCTTGATGGCGTCGAAGTTGTAGCTCTTCACCGTCCCGCCGAACACGGGGCAGTGCGCAACAGCGGCATACAACATGCCGGGCAAACGGATATCGATGCCGAAGATGGCTGAGCCATCAACCTTCGATTTCACGTCGACGCGCGGCGTCGGCTTGCCTGCCAGCTTGAACTGGGCGGCCGTCTTGATCGGCACCTTCGGCACATCGGTGACGGCAGCAGCCTCGGCGGCGATCTCGCCGTAAGACAGCGAACGACCCGTTCCCGCGTGATGAATCTTCCCGAGCTCGGCCCGGCATTCGCTCGTTGGCACCTTCCAGCGATTGGCGGCAGCGATGCGCAACCTTTCGCGGGCGTTCACCCCTGCTTCCTGCATTGCCGGCCGCGTCATGCGCACGGCGCGACTGCCTACCGTCGTCATCCCGCCGTAAACACCGTTCTCGCGCAGGTTGCGATTAGCCGAGGCGTATTCGACCCGCACCTGTTTCCAGTCGACCTCCAGCTCCTCGGCAATGAACATCGGCAGCGCCGTGAACACGCCCTCGCCCATTTCGGCCTGCGCACAGCGGATCGTCACCGTGTTGTCCGCCTCGATGGACAGCCACGCATTCACTTCGGTGGACGCTTCCGGGTAGGGTTCGTACGGGCGCGGCTTCGCCCGGGCAGGCAGGTAGAACGCGAGCAGCATGCCGCCTGCTGCGGTGGCCGAGACGCCCAGGAAATCACGACGGCTGAGGGCACTCATCATCATGCCTCCTTCGCGAGTTCGGCGGCGCGATGGATGCCGGCCCGGATGCGCTGGTACGTGCCGCAGCGGCAGATGTTCGTCATCGCGGTATCGATGTCCGCATCGGTCGGATTGGGCTTGGTCTTCAGCAGCGCCACCGCCGCCATGATCTGGCCGGACTGGCAGTAGCCACATTGCGGCACGTCGAGTTCGACCCATGCGCGCTGCACGGGATGACTGGCATCGGGCGTCACGCCCTCGATGGTGGTGACCGCCATCGTGCCCACGCCGGCAAGCGGCAGGACGCAGGAACGAACCGGATTGCCATCGAGATGCACGGTGCAGGCACCACACTGCGCGACGCCGCAACCGTACTTCGTCCCCGTGAGATTGAGATGATCGCGCAGCACCCAGAGCAGGGGCGTCGCCGGATCGATATCGAGCCGATGCGTCTGGCCATTCACTTTCAGTTCGATCATGGGGCACCGTGAGGGCAGGTCGGGAAGGGGTTGGACAGAGAATACCCAACACCCTGGCGACTGTGGAGGCTTTGTTTGTTGACTCTCGCTGCGACACGGCGCAGCGCCGACTGCCTCGGTTATCGTGGCTCCAGAGCCGGCTGTTGCAGCCGTTTGTGCTACCCGGGCACGGAAACCCTGGAGGTCGGGAGACAGTTGTGCATCGCGGCAACAGGATTTCTCGTCGCGGAGTAGCCATCCGGAGCGGCTCACCCGTCTTCTTGTAGGCGGGAGACGACGGATCCCGCGCGTATGATCGAGAACAAACAGTGCCGGGTACCGGCTTCGGGCGACAAGGGGACTCAAGTGCGACGATCCATCCTGACCATGGCGGCTGCCTGCGCGGCCGCATTGCTGCTGTCTGCCTGCGGGCAGAACGAAGGAACCACCGCCGCTACGGCGGCTCCGCCTGCTTCCACCCAATCGGGCAACGACGTTATCAAGGCGGCAGCTGCCGCGCTCGGCGGCGTCGAGCGGCTGCAGTCGCTGAAGAACTTCACACTGGTGGGCTACGGCCAGTACGCGTACCAGCACGGCGGCGGCAACATCAGCCCGCTGCCCGGCGCACCGATGAAGTACCAGGCCGCGAATGACCTCAAGCGCGTGTACGACTTGGAGAACAATCGCTGGCGCCTGCAGGAACGCCGCAACTTCCTCTTCCCGTTCGCGATCTACGGCGGCCACAACTTCGCACCGGTCAACCAGGTGCTGGACGGCGATGTCGCTTACAACGTCGGGGCGGACGGCAAGCCGGTACGGGTCGGCACCAACGTTGGCATCGGGGCAGACGGTCCGCGTGAACGGCGGATGTGGATGCTGACCAATCCCGTGATGGTCGTCCGCGCTGCGCTCGATCCGGCCAACAAGGTCGACAACGTCCGCGAGCAGGACGGGGAAACGGTGGTGGACCTGACGCTGGCGCAGGGCGACAGGATCGTGATCGCCTTCTCGCCGCAGTCGAAGCTGCCCAACTGGATGTCGTGGCAGAGCCCGCATGGCGACCTGGGCGAAGTCGCGTACAAGACCAGCTTCTACGGCTACATGCCGTATGGCGGCCTGCAGCTGCCGATGGGCTACACCACGAACCTCGACTGGCGAAACGTCGACTACCTCAAGATCTACGTGAACGAATACCTCGTCGACACGCAGATCGAGGACATGGCAGCGCCAGAATCGGTCACCTCGGTGCCGGAACCGGTCGCGGAGTACAAGGCGGAAGTCACCGAGATCGCCCGCGGCCTGTGGCGCATCACCGGCGGCACGATGGTCATCGAGTTCGACGATCACATGACGCTGTACGAGATCAATGGCAGCCCGGTCCGTGCGGAAGCGGTGATTGCTGCCGCGAAGACGATCAAGCCCGAGAAGCCGGTGACGCACCTGATCGTCAGCCACAACCACTTCGACCATGTTGCCGGCGTGCGTACGGCGATGGGACATGGCCTGACACTCATCTCCCGTCGCAACAACGAAGTGCTGTTCCGTGAAATGGCCTCGCGGCCGACACCGAACTTCCCGGATGCCCTCGGCCGGAACCCGCAGGAGCTGAAGTTCGTGCCCGTGGACGACTACCTGCAGCTCAAGGACAACACGAGCACGCTCGACATCTACCATGTGATCAACAACAACCATATGGCCGAGGCCGTGATCGCTTACATGCCCGAGCACAAGATGACCATCGAGGCAGACATCGCGACGGCGGCACTCGACCTGCAGTGGTGGGGCGACAGCTATGAGGACAACGTCAAGTTCCGCAATCTTGACGTGGTGCAGAACGTGCCGGTGCACATGGAGGTGATGAGCTACGAGGAGACGCTGAAGATGGTCGCCGGCGGCATCACGCGGGTGAAGGAGTTCTGCGCCGGATACCTAAGGATGGAGATCTACTTCCCTGGCTGTCCTGCGGCGGTGCGGTAGGCGTGGAGCGGGTCGAGGCCAGGAATTTTGACGCTGGCAGGCGCCTTTTCTGTGAAGGAAATGTAAGTCTTCTTTCTCGCCCTCCCGGATTGCTCTAGGCTTGGGTTGACCCTGTGCGAGGGTCGACCCCCACTCTGGAGCATCCGCATGCCGATTGGCGCCAGCGTAGCTTCCCGATGGACCTGACGGCAGGCCCGGCCCACGAGCCCGTGCGCCGCGGGTTCGCTGCCGAACTCAAGTTCCTGATTGCTCCCGACATGGTCGAGCCCCTGCGGGACTGGGCGCGACACTACCTGCAGGCGGACCCCCATGGCACGGGCAGCGAGGGCGATACCTACGAGATCGCCAGCCTGTATTTCGATACCCTCCGGTTCGATGTCTTCCAGGGCAAGGGTTCCTTCGGCCGCTCCAAGTACCGCGTACGACGCTACAACGGGGACCCCCGCGTGTTCCTGGAGCGCAAGACCAAGACCCGCACCTGGGTCAGCAAGCGTCGCTCCCTCGTGCCGATCGGGCAACTGCCACTGCTGGAGAAACGCGAGCCGGACAGCCTGTGGCCGGGTTTCTGGTTCCATCGCCGCCTGCTCGGGCGGAACCTGGAACCGGTCTGCCAGATCAACTACCTGAGGACCGCGCGGATCGGCATGGCAGAGGGGCATCCGGTGCGCATGACACTGGATCGCGACCTGCGGGCGTGCGCGATCACGAGCCAGTGTTACCAGCAGGGCTACAACGACGGGGCTGCCGGCAAGTCACTCGGAGGACCGGCCTGGATCATGGAACTGAAGTACCGACACGCCCTGCCCGCCCTGTTCAAGCAGCTCGTGACCGACTTCGCCCCGGTGCCGCAACGGCTGTCGAAGTATCGCCTGGCGATCACCGCGCTTGGACTGGCCTCCCGGTGCGACTCCGTGGCAGCCGCCCGCCTCGCCGAGACCGCCGATGCCTGAGTTCCTGACCACTCCGTTCGCCGGCGACATCGCGATCGCGCCGCTCGATATTTTCCTGCGCCTCACCGTCGCGTTGCTGCTGGGCTGTGCGGTGGCGTGGATCTACGCGCGGACGTCCCGCGACACCGAAGGCAGCTCGACGTTCCTGATCACGCTCGTCCTGCTGTCCGTGCTGATTGCCATGGTGACGCAGGTGATCGGCAACAACATCGCGCGGGCCTTCAGTCTCGTGGGTGCGCTGTCCATCGTCCGGTTTCGCACCGTGGTGCGTGATACACGCGATACGGCCTACGTGATTTTCGCGGTCGTCGTCGGCATGGCGGTGGGGGCGGCCAATCTGTGGGTCGCCCTCATCGGCACGATCGTCATCGGTGCCACGTCATTCGTCATCGCGTCCCGCAGCAGTTTCGCGGCCGCGCTGGCCGCACCGTACACGCTGCGGTTGCGCCTGAGCCTGGGGCACGATCTCGAATCCGTGGCCGGCCGCACGCTGAATCATTTCTGCATGGCGCGGCGCCTGCTGTCGGTTGCCACGAACCGGCAGGGCGCCTCCCTCGATTTCCTCATCGAAACGCGGTTGCGCCCGGGCAGCTCCACCGAGGAAATGGTGAAGGCACTGAACCTGCTCGAGGGTATCCAGGACATCCGGGTCGAGCGCTACGATCCGGAGCGGGCGTGAGGCGCAGGCGCATGGCTCAACTTCCGAAGGACGCGAGGCACGTGACCGTCAGGAAGATCAGCGGCAGGACGAACGCTTCGCGCACGGCGCTCATTTTCGGGTCCTGAAGACGCGCATCGGGTTGAAGTCCGACGCGTCACGGGCGATACCGCGCTGGAGCTCCGCGCGCAGC
>JANNNQ010000116.1:0-4238 GCA_031398625.1 Pseudomonadota bacterium | reverse complement strand
GCCTGCACCGAGGCCAGAAACTGCGGGCAAACCCGCTATCTCTCGGGCGAAGCACCGATCCTGCCGCTGCGTAACTGTGATGCAGGCGAGTGCGCCTGCCGTTACCAGCACTTCGCCGATCGACGCGGCAGTTCGCGCCGCGCGGCCGATGGGCGAGTCGTGCGCATGCAGGGCACCTGGCGGGGAGTGGACCGGCGCCGTTCCGGTCGCCGCATCGACGACGAATAGCTATTTCTGCAACGCTGAGGCGTCGCGGGCGAGCGCTTCGATCTCCTGCCACTTGCCCTGGTTCATCAGGTCGGCAGTCGCAACCCACGAGCCCCCCACGCAGGCGACGTTCGGCAGCTTGAGGAAATCCGGGGCCGTTTCGCGCGTGATCCCGCCGGTGGGGCAGAAAACCGCATCCGGGAATGGGCCGTTCAGCGCCTTCAGCATGCCGATCCCGCCGGCCTGTTGTGCAGGAAACAGCTTGCAGGCTGCGAAACCGGCAAGCCGCGCGGCAATCAGTTCCGAGGGCGTCATGACGCCTGGCAACAGGGGAAAGTCAACGGTTCTGGAGGCAGCGATCAGTTCCGGCGTCAGACCCGGGCTCACTCCGAACTGGGCGCCGGCGTTGGCTGCCATGCTGAACTCTTCGGGGCGAGTCAGGGTGCCCACCCCCACGATGGCATCAGGCACCGAAGCGCGCATCGCTTCGATGGCGGCGAAGGCCACCGGCGTGCGCAGCGTGATTTCGAGCACCTTGAGGCCACCGTTCGCCAGCGCGCGGGCGAGCGGCACGGCATGCTCGATGCGGGTCACGGTGAGCACCGGGATCACGGGCGCCACCTTGAGTATTTCGCGGATGTTCACGATGGCTGATTCCTACAGACAGGTGAGGGCGCCTTCCTCGGCGCCGGTGGCAAGCTTGCGAAAGTTGCCGAACAGTTCGCGGCCCGTGCCGAACCCGTTGCCAGCGAGATCCGGTTGCGGCACGGCGCGCGCTTGCCAGAGTTCGGCGCTGACAAAAGCTTCGAGTACACCGGCATGACTGTCGAGGCGCACGATATCGCCGTCGCGAACGAGACCGAGCGGACCACCGTTGACGCATTCCGGCGTCACGTGGATCGCTGCCGGGACGGCACCCGATGCACCTGACATGCGGCCATCGGTCACGAGCCCCACCTTGTGTCCTTTCGACTGCAGTGAAGCGAGGCAGGGCGTGAGCTGGTGCAGCTCGGGCATGCCGTTCGCACGCGGCCCCTGGAATCGCACGACCACTATGCAATCGCGCGCGAGTTTGCCGGCCTTGAAAGCGGCAATGACTTCTTCCTGGTCGTTGAACACGAGCGCCGGGGCTTCCACCACGCGGTGTTCTGCCTTGACAGCCGAAGTCTTGATGACGGCGCGACCGAGATTGCCGCGCAGGAGCTTGAGGCCGCCGTCAGCACTGAAGGGCCGGCTTGCAGGACGCAGGACTTCTTCATCGCCCGAAGTGGCTGCTGCAGGACGCCATGCGAGCCCATCGGCTCCTAGCCAGGGTTCCAGCGTGTACTCCGCCAGGCCCGTACCCATCACGGTCCGGGTGTCGCCATGCAGGAAGCCGGCGTCGAGCAGCTCGCGGATCAGGAAGCCCATCCCGCCCGCCGCCTGGAAGTGATTCACGTCCGCGCTGCCGTTCGGATAGATGCGGGCCAGCAGGGGCACGGCCTCCGACAGCTCGCTGAAGTCGTCCCAGGTGATCAGGATGCCGGCGGCGCGCGCCATCGCGACCAGGTGAATCGTGTGATTGGTGGAACCGCCCGTGGCGAGCAGGCCGACGATGGCATTGACGATGGTCCGCTCATCGACGATGTGGGCGAGCTGCAGGTGTTCGGCGCCAAGGGCCGTGGTGCGCGCAACACGACGAGTGGCTGCCGAAGTCAGCGCGTCGCGCAAGGGCGTGTCGGGCGGCACGAAGGCCGCGCCGGGCAGATGCAGCCCCATGACCTCCATCAGCATCTGGTTGCTGTTCGCGGTGCCATAGAACGTGCAGGTTCCTGCGGAGTGATAGCTCTGCGCTTCGGATTCGAGCAGGGCTTCGCGATCCACCTTCCCTTCCGCAAACAGCTGGCGGATGCGCGCCTTTTCCTTGTTCGGAATGCCTGATGCCATCGGTCCGCCCGGCACGAAGATCACCGGCAGATGACCGAAGGTCAGCGCGCCGATCAGCAGGCCGGGAACGATCTTGTCGCACACCCCGAGGCAGAGCGCGCCATCGAACATGTTGTGGGAGAGCGCAATGCCGGCGGCCATCGCAATGACGTCACGGCTGAACAGCGACAGCTCCATGCCGGGCTGCCCCTGCGTCACCCCGTCGCACATCGCAGGCACGCCGCCTGCAAACTGCGCCACTGCTCCTGCCTCGCGGGCCGCCAGCTTGATGAGGGCAGGAAAGCGTTCGAAGGGCTGGTGCGCCGACAACATGTCGTTATAAGCGGAAACAATCGCAATGTTGGGCCAACGCAGCTGGCGCAATGCATCCTTGTCCGTACTGCCGGCTGCCGCGAAGCCGTGGGCGAGGTTGGTACAGGCAAGCTGACCGCGCGTCGGGCCTTGACGGGAGGCGCGTTGCATGCGGGCCAGGTATTCCGCACGGCTGCCGGCGCTGCGGTCGCGGATGCGCTCGGTGACGCGACGGACAGCAGCGTCAGGCGGCGGCGGACTGGCCATGTGTGGAAACCCTCGAGCGCAGGCGATGCGTTTGATTGTAAAGAAAGGACTGCCTGCCTGATACGGCGCATCGTGTTCCATCTGAATGCGCGAGGCGGGTATGCTTGCACTCAATTGGCTCAAGCACAGTTGCCGGCACGCGTCCGGAGTTGCCTGCTGGCGCCATGATTCTTGCATCTGTTCCTGCAGATGAGATCCGGGCTTCCGTGTCGGAGGAGAGTGAATGCAGCCGCAATCCCCGTTCGATCTGGTGCTTTTCGGTGGCACCGGGGATCTCGCCATGCGCAAGCTGCTGCCTGCGCTCTATCGGCGGCACGCGGCCGGCCAGATTCCGCCTGGTTCGCGACTGATCAGTGTCGCGCGCGCAGACCTTGCCCGGTTGGCCTATCTCGAGCAGGTCGAAGCCACCTGCCGCAGCCACCTGCATGAGGATTTCGACCCGGGGCGCTGGGAGTCTTTCAGCGAGCACATCCACTACGCCAGGAGCGATGCGACGAATCCAGGGGACTACGGTGCAATCAAGAGCCTGCTCGCGGGCCGGGAGAGCCAGGTCCGCGTGTTCTTTTTTTCCACCGCACCCAGCCTGTTCACATCGATCTGCATGCAGCTCGCAGCGGGGGAGCTGGTCACTCCGCTGTCGCGCGTCGTGCTCGAAAAGCCGCTGGGCCAGGATCTCAAGTCCTCCCACGCCATCAACGAAGTGGTGGGCGCGAGCTTCCCCGAGCAACAGATCTACCGGATCGATCACTACCTGGGCAAGGAAGCGGTCCAGAACCTGATTGCCCTGCGTTTCGGCAACGCGCTGTTCGAGCCGCTGTGGCGCCGCGGCCGTATCCGCCATGTGCAGATCACCATCGCGGAGCAGATCGGTGTCGAGGGCCGCGGTGCGTTCTACAACCAGACCGGCGCCCTCCGCGACATGGTGCAGAACCACCTGCTGCAGCTTCTCTGCATCCTCGCAATGGAGCCGCCGACGAGCAGCGATGCCGATGCAGTGCGCGATGAAAAACTGAAAGTCCTGCGTGCCTTGCGGCCGATCACCGGGCGCGACGTGCTGGTCAAGACCGTGCATGGACAGTACAAGGCGGGCGCGGCGAATGGCTTGCCGGTCACGGGTTACCTGCAGGAAACCGGAGTCGATCCCGACAGCACGACGGAGACGTTCGTGGCGATCAAGGCCGAGATCGATACGTGGCGCTGGGCGGGAGTACCGTTCTACCTGCGCACCGGCAAGCGCTTGCAGGAGCGGATCACCGAGATCGTCGTGACCTTCGACGAAGTACCGCTTTCGATCTTCGACAAGCTGGCCACTGCGCAATCGCCGAATCGACTGCTCATCCAGTTGCAGCCGGAGGAAAGCATCACCTTGAGCATCCTGGCCAAGAGCCCGGGCGAGGGAATGCGCCTGAAGCCGGTCGACCTGGCCCTCGATCTCGGCGAAACCTTCAAGATGCGCAGCCTCGATGCCTACGAGCGCCTGCTCATGGATGTGGTCAATGGCAATCTCACGCTCTTCATGCGCCGTGACGAGCTTGACGCTGCCTGGC
>JANNNQ010000055.1:0-21633 GCA_031398625.1 Pseudomonadota bacterium | reverse complement strand
TCGCAGTTGCCTTTAGCCCGTTTCTCGGGATCCCGGTGGTGCTCGCCGCCGAGGGGGCACCGTCCCCCCGCTTTGCGGTCAACGAGTTCCGGGTCCTTGGCAATTCCGTCTTGCCGGGCCACGACATCGAAGCGAAGCTGTACCCGCTGTTGGGCGAGGCGAAGTCAATTGACGATGTGGAAGTGGCCCGCCAGGCACTTGAAGCCCTGTATCGCGACAAGGGGTACGGCGCTGTATTCGTTGACATTCCTGAGCAGAACGTCAACGAAGGCATCGTCCGGCTGCGCGTGACGGAAGGGCGGGTGGATCGCGTGCGGATCACCGGTACGCGCTACTACTCCAACGGCGAGATCCGCGAGCAGTTGCCCGCCGTCGAGACCGGCGAGCCCCTGTACCTGCCCGCCTTCCAGGAGCAGCTGGGCAAGATCAACAGCCAGGCACCCCGCGACCGCCAGGTCACTCCGGTGCTGAGAGCGGGCCGCACGCCCGGGACGGTTGACATCGAACTCAAGGTCAACGATTCGCTGCCGCTGCATCTCAGTGCGGAGGTCAACGATCGCTATTCGGCGAATACTACCCGGACGCGGGCCAACCTGCAGTTGAGCTACGACAACCTCTTTCAGCGCTATCACAGCCTGGCGCTGCAGTACCAGACTGCACCGGAGGAAGTCGATGACACGCGGCTGATCGGGCTGACCTACCTTGCGCCGCTCAGCAGTGGCGATGTCATTGCTCTCTATGGCGTCGATACCAACAGCAGCTTTTCGGGTCTCGGCGACACCGGCGGATTTTCGGTCCTCGGCGCAGGCAGGATCTATGGCCTGCGGTACATCTTTCGCCTGCCGGGATCGGCGACCCGCGTCCAGACGTTAAGTCTTGGGCTCGATGACAAGGATTTCCGGGACGATATCTCCCTCGATGACGATACGACCGACATCACGCCCATCCACTACATCAACTGGCAGGCGGGCTGGAGTCTCAACACCTTCGGTGCGCGGTCTAGCGGCGTGAACCTCTTCGCCAATTTCGGTTTCCGGGGCATCGGCAACAGTCCCGAGGAGTTTGCCTACAAGCGCTTCCAGGGCCGTCCCAACTACTTCTACCTGCGTGGCGATGTGCAGCACGAAGAGCCGCTGTTTGGCGGGGTAACCCTGTTCGCGCGGTTGCAAGGGCAGTACTCGCCGGACCCGCTGATCAGCAACGAACAGTTGTCGCTGGGCGGCGCCGATTCGGTACGCGGTTACGTCGAGTCTGCCGAGCTCGGAGATCTGGGGGCGGGCGCGACCCTCGAACTGCGTGCGCCATCCCTGCATCGCTTCCTGGGGCCCTGGACCCAGCGCGCCGTGCTGTTCACGTTCGCGGACGGCGGCATCCTGAGCCGGCTCGAGGCCCTGGATGGCGAGCCGAACGGAGTATCGCTTTCCAGTGCCGGGTTGGGTCTGCGTGTCTCGGGCGCCAACTGGCTGGGTGCAGTGGACTGGGCCTATGCCTTCGAGAATGCGGGCGAAACGCTGGAAGGAGACTCTCGCGTGCATTTCCAGGTGAGGATTGGATTGTAATGGCCACGCGCTTCCTGCTGGCGACAACGATTGCACTCCCTGCGCTCGCCCTGTCGGCGGAGTTGCCAGTGCCCTGCGCGAGCGGCAGCTGCGGGGCGATCAGCACGTTCGTGACGAGCGGCATCGCGTCTGCGACCGTCAACGGCAATATCCTCAATGTCGACCAGGCGAGCAGTTCGGCGCTGCTCAACTGGCAGAGCTTCAATGTTTCCGCCGACGGCACGGTGAACTTCAACCAGCCAGACAGCGGCTCCATCGCGATCAATCGCATTTACCAGAGCGATCCTGCCCGGATTTTCGGCGCGCTGAATGCGAATGGCCGCGTCTACCTGCTGAACCAGAACGGGTTCCTGTTCGGCTCCAGCTCACGCGTCAACGTCTCAGGGTTGGTCGCGAGTTCACTCGATTTGAGCGCATCGGCCCTCGAAGACGGGCTTGCCGCGGCCGCTCTACAGAATCAACCGGCCTTCGCGGCCTATGCCAACGGCCTGCCTAGCGGCGCAATCGAGGTTGCATCCGGAGCCCGCATCTCGACACCCGAAGGGGGCCAGGTCCTGGTCTTTGCACCAACGATCAACAATGCGGGTACGGTCGCGACCCCTGGCGGGCAGACCATTCTGGCCGCCGGTTCGACGATTTATCTGGCCTCGAGTTCCGATGACAACCTGCGCGGCCTGCTGGTTGAAGTCGGGGGCACTGGTGGCACGATCACGAACGGGACGGCGGGCAACGCGGGCGTGACCGATCCGTTGCAGCTCGCCGGGCAGATCATTGCCGAGCGCGGCAATGTTACGTTAGCCGGTCTTGCCGTAAACCAGCTGGGACGGGTTTCGGCCACGACTGCCGTGCAGGTGGGTGGGTCGATCATCCTGCAGGGTCGCGACAATGGCAGCGCACAGGCCGGTTCGCAAACCGCGCAACTGCTGCGCGGCAGCGGCGGGGAGGTCCGCCTCGGCCAGAACAGCGTGACGGAGGTCACCCTCGATACCAGTGGCGAGACGGCAGTCGATGTAAACGAGCAGCCGGTGTCTGCCGTCAGCCTGGATGCGCGACTGATTGAACTCGACCGGAACGCACGGATCATCGCGCCGCATGGAAATGTGACGCTGATCGCCCGCGAAGACTCGCAAACGGAGCCGGGCAGTTTCTTCAGCGACCCTGGAGCCACGGGCCGTATTCATCTTGCCGCGGGCGCGACGATCGACGTCTCCGGTGCACGGATCGAGCGCGGCATCGAGAGCGTGGTCATCGACGCCGAACTGCGTGGTTCGGAGCTGGCGGACAGCCCCGAACAGCGCGAAGGGGCTTTGCGCAGTGAGACGGTACGAATCGACACGCGCCAGTCCGGGACCCGCGAGGATGGCAGCACGTGGGTGGGCAGCCCGATTGGCGATCTTTCCGGGTGGGTATCCGCCGTAGGCCGCGATGTGCAGGAGCGCAGCCTCACGGGTGGGCGCGTCACGCTGCAAGCGACGGGCGACATCGTTCTGGCGGAGGATTCGCGCATCGACCTGTCGGGGGGGGCGATATCCTATGCCGACGGTTACCTCGATACGTCGGCGCTGATTGGCGTCGATGGCAAGCTGTATGACGTCGGCAGTGCGGACCGTGAACGCGCCTACGTGGGGGTCGCCCAAGGCTCGGCCTACACGCTTACCGACGACCGCTGGGGTGTGACGCGGACGTTCTCGCTGCTCGATCCGCGCGGCCGGTTCGAAGCGGGGTACACGGAAGGCAAGGACGCAGGCACCCTGAGCCTGCTCGGCCAACGCATCGTGCTCGATGGCGACATCGTAGCGGCGACGGAGCGCAGCCGCTACCAGCGGCAGACCCCGGCCGCGTTGTCGGCATCGAGCCTCTATCGTCCCTACGACCAGATGGCGTTGAGCGGTGCGCTGTCATTGGGCCAGTTTGCAGGCGTTACCGGTTCCAACGGCTATGCCGACTACATGGTTGAAGCCATTGAGTTCACCGCGGCCGGGACGGCACCCGTACTGCCCGCTGGATTCACGTTTGGCGACACGCTGCCTGAGGCGGCGGCAACCGTCCGCTTGCCTGTCGATTTGCTGGGCGAAGATCGCATCGGGCGGCTGGATGTACGCGCGACGAGTGAGATTACACTCGCAGGCGACCTTGCTGTTTCCATGCCGGTCGAAGGCTCGCTGGGCTTGCGTGCGGGACGCATCGATATCGTGGGGACCATCGCGGCCCCGTCCGGTTCGGTCAGCCTGACCAGCGCGCCGACAGCGTCATTCGAGCCGTTGAGCGACGACGGCGGTGTCTATGTCCGCGCCGGTGCGCTGATCGATGTGAGTGGCAACTGGGTCAACGACAGGCCGGCCGTCAATGGCGGCCTCACAGCGGGGACCGCACCCCTGGGCATCAACGGCGGCTCGGTGTCATTGACGGGGTCCCAGAGCAACCTGACCGTGGAAGCGGGTTCATTGGTCAATGCATCTGGCGGGGGGCACATCCTCGCGAACAATTCGCTCGAGGCTGGCCGTGGCGGGACCATCAGCTTGAGTGCGACGCCGGATCCCGTGACGACTGGCGCGCCGCACGTGCAGATCGAAGGAGACCTGCGCGCCTTCGCGTTCTACGACGGCGGCCACCTCAGCATCGCCACAGCGGCGCTCTGCATCGCGCCTGCGACCGCCGACTGTATCGACGACGGGCGTACGGGACTCGTTCGCCTCGCGCCCGAGTCCTTCGGCGCAGGCGGGTTTGCGAGCTACACCCTGAGCTCCCAGAACGGTGGCATAGAGATTCCTGCCGGCGCCAGCATCCTCCTGCAACAGAGCAACTGGGTGGCGGCCAATGACCTGACGTCTCTCTCGACCGGCAGCAGCCTGGCAGAGACATTGACGACCGGTCTCCTGGACGCCGCACTGCGCAATCCGACCAACCTGACACTTACCGTCAATTCGGCCCTGCCGTTCGGATCGCTCTACGACGTGGGCGCATTTGCCACAGCGCCCAGCCTTATCGTGGGTCAGGGCGCGCGCGTCCAGGCGGCGGACGCCGGCGCTGCCATTACGCTGAGCTCGAGTACGCGATTGCTGGTGGATGGAACGATCGAAGCACCTGCCGGCCGGATCAGCCTCAATCTGACCAGTGATCTCGTACTGGCAGAGCGCGACTCGTATTTCAGGGACCAGGGTATTGTCCTTGGCAGTAGCTCACAGCTGCTCGCGCCCGGGGCCAGCAGGCTCATCACGAATGCCAACCTGGGGCGCATTTCAGGCGAAGTCCTGGATGGCGGCAGCGTCTCGCTGGTGGCAACCCGCGGCCATGTGCTGGCCGAGTCCGGGTCCGTTATCGATGTATCCGGTACCGTTGCAGAGCTCGACATCCGCGCTGATTCTTTCAGTCGCTATCAACGCCGCAGCATAGGCTCCGACGCAGGATCGATCACTGTACAGGGGGCGGAAGCCGTACTGCTCGGATCGACCCTGCGCGCCGCTGGCGGCAAACCGGGGGTCAACCGCGGGGGCTCGCTCAGCTTGGCGCTGGATGCGTCGGGGAGGCAGGATCCCGGCCAGGTGCAGCAAGTCCCTACATCGGAACTTCCGGATGGTTCCCGGGTAATTGAGCTCGTGCAGAACGCTGCGGTTTACGACTTTGCCGATGCAACGCTTCCAGATGAGTTCAACAACCGGGGCATCCTGAGCGTCGACCAGGTCACGCGGGCTGGCATCGATGTCCTTTCCCTCAGAGCAGTCAGTCTCCTGGTGCAGGTTGGCCTCGATATCAGTGTGCGGCCCGGACAGATCCAGTTCCGGGGAGACATCGATCTGGCTCTGGCCCGTTCCCTGACGCTGAATGCTGCGATCATCGCTTCGGATGGTGGACGCGCCACTGCCGCGGCGACTTACATTGCCTTCGGACACGCCGACCCGTTGTACCAGCAGGCGGCGCCCAGCGTTCTTGGGCTCGGCACGTTGCAGTTGCAGGCCGGACTGCTCGATGTCACTGGAACCACCGCGTTACAGGGTCTTGAGACCCTGACGCTCGCCGCCAGTGGCGATCTGCGTTTCTCGGCCGTGCAGCAGGGCAACAGTGTTACACAGGCCATCAGCGTCGAGGGAGCGCTTGCGGTTCCCGGCAACCTCGTACTGGAAGCCGCTCAGATCTATCCGACGACGCTGAGTACATTCACGTTGCAGGCCGGCCAGGCCAACGGCGGATCGATCACGATCACGAGACCGGCTGATGCCGAGGAGGCCGCAGTGCTGTCAGCGGGCGGGCGTCTCATCCTCAACGCACCGTCCATCGTCCACATGGGCACGCTCCGCGCTCCGTTTGGTTCGCTGGAGTTCGATGCCGCTTCGATCACCCTCGGTGCGGGCAGCGTGACCTCCACGAGCGGTGCCGGCCTGGTCATTCCGTTCGGCTCAACCCAGGGGGGTTTCGACTGGACCTACACGCTCACAAACAACGCCGGAACCTGGACGCTTGTCTATGGAAGTGACGGTCGGACATTGCCTTCGCAGCAGATGATCTTCGATGCCGCGGAGGTTGATATCGCCGAAGGCGCAACCATCGACGTCCGTGGCGGCGGGGAACTGGTGGCCTCCGAGTTCGTCAGCGGACCGACCGGCAGCGCGGACTACCTGTCCGCAGAATTCGACCCCACGCGCTTTGCAATCCTGCCCGCCACGCAGTTGGCCGCGATGCCCTTCGACCCGCAGCTGCAGCAGGGATCGACGCTGGCTCCGGGGACCAGTGTGCACCTCGACGGCGTCGGCGACCTGCCATCCGGTGACTACATCATCATGCCGGCCCGGTATGCCGTGCTGCCGGGCGCTTACCTGGTCAGTCCGGTAGAGGGTTATGGCGACATCGTGGCAGGCGAGCAGTATTCGCAGCTCGACGGCAGCGTGGTCGTGGCCGGTTACTTCACGGGAACAGGTACGTCGCTGCGCGATGAGCGCACAAGCGGGTTCGCCATCCTGTCCGGCGATCTTGTGCAGGAGCGTGCGCGTTACGACCTGACTTATGCCAACGATTTCTTCACGGCGCAGGCGGAACTTGCCGGGCTGAGCGCGTTCCGCCTGCCGTTCGACGCCGGAACGCTCGCGATTCTCACGGATACGTCGCTGACGCTCGATGGCACATTCCTGGCTGCCGCCGCCACCGGGGGCCGTGGCGCGGCGCTGGATATCGCTGGCGATACAATCACGATCGTAGCGGATGCGGCCAGCGGCGGTGCAGGGCTGGTCATCGAAGCGGGGAATCTGAGCGCCTTCGGCGCGGAGTCGATCCTGATTGGCGGCACGCGCAGTGAAGGTGTTGACGGAGTTGCAATCGATACCCGCGCGAGCCTGGTCAGCATCGAGGCGGGCGCCGAGTTGTCGGCACCGGAGCTGATCCTCGTGGCGGAAGACTTGCAGGTCGGAACCGGCGCAGTACTTGCTGCTCTAGAGCGGGAAGACCTGCGCGTACGTGATCTGGAACTGAGCGGTGACGGCGCGGTAATTCGGGTTTCTGCCGGAGACGTGGTTGACGTTGCTCGGTCTGGCGGCACAGCAGGGCAACTGGTCATCGAAGCGGGCTCACTCCTGAGTGCTGCAGGGGGCAGCATCAACGTTGAATCGGCAAATCTGGCCAGTTTTGCTGGTGAGCTGCAGGCGGCTGGCGGAGCCCTGAGCATTACCGGCGGACAGATCAGCGTCACGGGCGCAACACCTGTCAATGCGGCCGGCATCGTCCTCAGCGGTGCCGCATTGGCGGCAGTCAACCTTGAAACGCTTGTCCTGAGCAGCAGAGGTGCGCTAGACATTTATGATGGAGCCGCCCTTTCCGGATCCAATATCAGCCTGGTTGCGGAAGCGGTCAGAGGACAGGGCGGATCCGCTTCCGTGGAAGCTGCAGGTGTGCTGTCGCTGTCAGGAGTTCCGGACGGGAGCGGAACTGTGCCTGCGTCATTGTTTGCCGGCGACCTGACTCTGGAGGGCGCCTCGATTCTGGTTGAAGGCGGCACACTGGCCTTCAGCGGCTTTTCGCGGGTGGATTTGACCGCTGCTCGCGAGTTTCGCGCCGCGGCAGATTCTTCCCTTGCCTTTGACAGCGCAGTCAACATCGATGCGAGTCAGCTCAATGCGGCATCGGGTGTCGACCTGGCGCTCACTTCTGCCGGGGCCATTTCAGTGGGAACGCCGACCGTGATTGTCGAGGTCCCGGTCCGGGACGATCTCGGAGGTAATATTTCCTTCAGCGGGAGTACGGTCGCGATCGATTCCGCCATCGTGTTGGCTTCAGGGCGTTTGCAGGTAGCCTCGACGGCTGCAACAAATGGCGGCGTCCAGTTTGGCAGCCAGGCAGAGATCGATCTCGCGGGGCGCACGACTTCGTTTGACGGTGATGCGATCGGCAGCGGCGGCGGGTCCCTGATTGCCAGCACGCGCAGCGGCAACATCGATTTCTCCCCAGGCACTTTCGTAGACGTTTCCGGAGCCGGCGAAGCGGCGGCTGGCAGCATTTCGTTGACTGCCGTAGCGGGCACCGTGACGGCAACCGGGCAATTGCGCGGCTCAAGTGCCACGACAGGCGGGAGCTTCAGTATTGATGCCGCCGAAGTGGCAGGGTTGGCGGGGCTCGATCCCTTGCTGGAGACTGGCGGATTCACTGGAGCGCGCAGCTACAGGCAGCGCGGGCCCGGCGACCTGACCGTCGAGGCCGGTCAGCTCATTCGTGCCGCAGATATCAGACTGGTTGCCGACCAGGGGCGCGTGGTGGTCGATGGCACGCTACGGGCAGAGGCCGCTTTGGGAGGACGGGTCCTGGTTGCGGGGCGCGATGGTATTGCGATTGCCGGGACCATCGATGCGCGCGCGGCGAATTCTGCGTCACGGAATGGACGCATCGACCTGCAGGTCAGCGAGGGAGGGCTGTCGGTAGCCACCAGTGCGGTGATTGCCACTACTTCGAGCAGCGCGGCGCAAGGCTCGGCGGCGGACGGACAGTTGCGCATCCGCCTGCCGCAATCCGAACTGCTCGCATTGCTGGATGCCGATGCGACCAACGACCGGATTTCCCTCGCGGGCGAGTGGGCAGCCAATCGGGTATCGATCGAAGGTTTCCGGGCCTACTCGGAAGCGGACGGCATACTCACTACCGCCGATGTCGCCACTAGCTCAGCCTATTTCACGGACGCGTCGGCATTCGCAGCCCAGGCGGGTGCCCTCACTCCACTGCTGAGCCAGGCGGGGGTTGCAGACACGGAAGTTCTGGCCGGAGTCGAGATCCGTTCAACAGGCGATCTCACGCTGGGCAATAGCTGGGATCTGTCCGAGTGGCGCTTCAACGGTGACCCCGGTCTGCTGACGTTACGGGCAGAGGGCAATCTCATATTCAATGCTTCGTTGAGCGATGGCTTCAACGGGGTCACCGGAACCAGTGCCTTCCTGCTGACACGTACCGACGAGTCCTGGTCGTATCGGCTGGTCGCAGGTGCGGATGCGACGAGTGCCGACATTCTCGCCGTTCAGCCGCTCGATGCACTGGCATCCGACAGCGGCAACCTTCGGATCACAGCAGGAAACGTAAGCTCTACCAACACGTACCGCTTCGTCCGCACCGGCACAGGTAGCATTGATGCGCGTGCCGCACGCAACTTTGAGCTGGGGAATGCCGCGTCGACTCTCTACACAGCCGGCATAGCCCAGAGCGGCACTGTTTTCAGCTTTCCCGTGGGCGAACTCGGCGGGCGACAGTACCCTGGTCGCGGCGGGGATATCAGCATCGTCGCGGGTGGGGATGTGATTGGTGCGGCAACCACGCAGCTGGTAAATGACTGGCTGTGGCGAGTAGGTACGACCACGTCCGGGTCGCTCAATCGTTCGACGGCCTGGACCGTGAATTTCGGTCGCTTCCAGCAGAATGTCGGTGCTCTGGCTGGCGGAGACGTCCGGGTAGTGGCGGGGGGTAACGTCGATACCCTGTCCGTCTCGACGGCGACGATTGGCTGGCAGACCGGGGGTACGAC
This sequence comes from Pseudomonadota bacterium, assembly GCA_031398625.1. Taxonomy (GTDB): domain Bacteria; phylum Pseudomonadota; class Gammaproteobacteria; order Steroidobacterales; family Steroidobacteraceae; genus CAIUGU01. The sequence goes on along the minus strand of JANNNQ010000055.1, from coordinate 12,087 downwards.
TCCGGAGACCGGCAACCTGCAGGTGATCGGGGGCGGCAATCTGCTGGTGCGCAGCGGGCAGGATGTTCTCGGCGGCAGCTACTACAGCGGTCGCGGCACGATTGACATTGACGCCTTCGGTGCAATCGGCACCAGTACGCGGACGAATCTCGCGCCGATCCTGGCGTTGGGCGAAACCCAGGCAGCACTGCGGGCACGCCAGGGAGTGCGACTGGAGACAGCGGTGAATCCAACGTGGTTGCCGCAAGGAACCAGCCAGGGCGCGTCACTGGGCGGACTCCAGAGCGTGTTTTCCACCTACACAGCTGCTACGACCCTGGAGTTGCAGTCCCTCACCGGGGATGTCGAGCTCTCCAATGATGGCGCGCGCATTCAAAGCGCGCTGACCTCGATGAACTGGTCCTCGGTAAACCCGCAGGCTGCTTTGCGCATCTATCCGTCGACCCTTACGGCCGTGGCGTTGCGCGGCGACATTGAAGTCGAACGGAACTTCACGCTGTTCCCGGATGCCAACGGGTCGCTTTCGCTGCTTGCAGACCAGAATGTCTCGTTTGCCAACAACGTTTCGGTCATCGTTTCCGATGTCGATCCCGCGTATCTGCCATCGCAGGCGACTCCCCGCAGCGGCTATCCCCTCAATTTCGAACCGATCATGTCGTTCCCGTATACCAGCGCGGTGGAATTCAACGCCGCCGTACCGGTGCGGGCCGCCGCTTCCCAGGCGGGTACGTTGCCCTACTCGCGGATCGTGGCGAACACCGGCGATGTCATCATGAATGGAGGCTCGCAGAACACTTTGTATTTCGGCGGACCTGTGACGGTACGGGCGGGCAGGGACGTAGTCGATATCGACCTGCAGGCGCAGAATCTGAGTGCGCGGGACCTGACGTCGATCAGTGCTGGCAGGGACATCCGTTACAGCATCAGCCGTAACTTGCAGGGATTTGTCAGCCCCAGCGACTTCGAGATCCGCGTGGATGGACCGGGGCAACTGGCGTTGACGGCAGGCCGCAATCTCACCCTGCAGAACTCGGACGGTATCTCGACCCAGGGGAACCTGAACAATCCGGCCTTGGCCAGCTCTGGTGCCAGTATCAGCGTGCTCGCGGGCCTGAACGGGGAAGCGCCTGACTACGCTGCCTTTCAGGAGGTATACCTGCGCGACTCGCGGGTCTACGATGCAGCGCTGATTGCCTATGTGGCGCTTGTCACTGGCACAACCCCGGCCGATGCTGCTGATGCGCTGGTCCGCTTTGATGGGTTACGACCGTCGCAGCGGGAGGTGTTCCTGCAGGCTGTGTTCTTTGCCGAGTTGCGCGCCTCCGGGCGTTATGCCGCGGATCCGGATCCTCTGAAGTTCGAAGACTATTCCGCAGGCTACCGCGCAATTGAAACGTTGTTTCCGGGGGGCAATCCCGAAGTGGGTGAAGATCAATCCCCGTTGGCCAGCGAGGGCTCTTCCAATCCGTACGCGGGCGACGTGGCGCTGTATTTCTCCAGGATCTACACCCTCGATGGCGGAGATATCTCCCTGCTGGCGCCCGGGGGTGGGGTCAACGCCGGTCTCGCGACGCCGCCGAGTGCGTTTGGCATCGCGAAGGAGGCTTCGGAACTCGGGATCGTTGCACAGGGAACGGGCAACGTGAGCATCTACACCTACGATGATCTGGCGGTGAATGAGTCCCGCGTTTTTGCTGCGGACGGCGGCAGCATCCTCGTCTGGGCGAACCAGGGCGACATCGACGCTGGCCGTGGCGAAAAGACAGCCATTTCAGCTCCCCCGCCCACTATCACCTTTGACCCGGATGGACGGGTGATCGTCGAATTCGGCGCCGCCCTGACTGGCAGCGGCATCCAGGCATTGGCAACGTCCGAGGGAACCGAGCCTGGAGACGTGGACCTGTATGCGCCGCGCGGCGTTGTCAATGCAGGTGATGCGGGGATCGTGGCCGGCAACCTCACCATCGGCGCGACTGCGGTCCTGGGCGCTGACAACATCAGCGTGAGCGGGGTTGCGGTGGGTGTGCCGGTGGATACCGGTGGACTTGGTGCCAGTCTCGCCGGCGTGAGTTCTTCAGCGAGCAGTGCCAGCAATGCCGCTGCTGGTGCGGTGGCCGATCCAAGAGAAGGGGGCCAGGGCGCCACGCCACTAGCCGAGGCGGCGCTGTCGTTCCTGGAGGTTTTCGTCATCGGCCTGGGCGATGAGAACTGCCGACCCGACGATCTGGAGTGTCTCGAGCGCCAAGGCAGCGCAGAGCAGTAGCGCAAGAGAGGGGCTGGCGATCGGTTGGGGGCCGCTGTCACGAGACTGCCACCCGCGATAGCTACGCTTGACCGCTCGGCATGTTCCTGCCGGAGTGAGACGTGCAGAAGTCCTACCCTATCGATCGTTACGAATTCAGCAACTACGACAAGCACCTGGCACTGAAGCCCGGATTCCTGTTGCTCGTGTCGGCGTGTTTTCTCTGCCGGGACTTCCTGCTGCCTTTGATGGTGGCGGCGACTTCCATCAAGGGAGGCAGCAGCAATCTCGCCTACCTGCTCGGTGATCCTGGCCGGCCCGGCCGCTTCCTCACCGGCATTCCAGCCCTGCTGGCGATGGTGGCATTCGTGCGGCGATCGCCGGAGGCGGGAATGCTGGTGCGGCAGCTCTGGCGCCTGGGCCGGTGGTTGCTGGTGCTTGCCTGCGTCCTGCAGATCGGTTCCTCGATGTCGTCGCTGAGCTTCAAGGGCGGGAACCTGCACTACGATTCCGGTGCGACGCTGGCCTTCCTGGCAGCGGACGTAGCGATTCTCTCGTACCTTCTGCTGTCGCGCCGGGTACGGGACACTTTCGCGGATTTCCCCCAGCCCGCGCCTCCGAAAGCAGCGCGTTCGCGTCCGCCGCAGATACCCTGAAGCGCCGGCTTCAGTCAGTTCCCGGCTTGATGCCGACAATCCGCATGTCCCGCGGCTCCCGGAGCTTGAACTGCGCAGGCTCCTGACGGATGTCCACGAGGCCGGTCTCTGCCAGCAACGCCTGCAATGAGGCAGGCGTGTAACCCCACCGGTGGTTCATCAGCGGATCCTTCCATGCAGGATCCCCGTAGAACACCCACATGGTCCGCTGCCCGCTGCGATCCATACGCGCATGCTGTACCGGATCGTCCAGGAACGTGCGGCACGCGCTTTCCAGATTGGGACACTCGATGATCATCGCGGCTCCGGGTTTGAGCACGCGGATCCACTCGCGCAGGATGTCCGTGACTTCCCAGCGCCAGAAGTGTTCGACGACGTGGACGGAGAGGATCTCGTCCACGGAGTTGTCATCCAAGGCAGCAAGGTCGCGGAGGTCGCAGAGTAGGTCCGGTTTCATGCCGGCGCGGGATGCGGCGACATCCACGTTGATGTAGCCAGGCAGGATCTTGTCCCCGCAGCCGAGGTTGAGCCTGAGCGGCCTTCGGATTGAATCCCCGATGGCGGTGTTCCACTGCTGGCCGCACGCATAGGCGGAGTGGTGCCGCCCGATTTGTCGCTGGGCATTCCGGATACGGGTTTCGACAGCAGCGGTATCGGCAAGGGCAGCCTCGACCCCTTCCGCCAATCCACTCCCCAACGAAACATGGCTGCCAAAAGGAAGATAGGAGGGCAAAGGATCGGCAACCACGAAGCGTCCTGCCCACAACGGCTCGATCAGGCGGTTCGGACTCTTTACCGTCTTGCGTTCGGAGTCGATGACGGGAATCCAGACGAGATCGCATTCTTCAAGAGCGCGCCAGGTTGCTTCTGTGGACCAAGGGACGAGCTTCACCCTGAGGCGGGGAGCGGATGAGCCGAACAGCGTCCGCACTTGGGCCTCAAGCCCATTGCCGGGTTGGGTCACGATCGTAAACTGAATGGGAATGTCTTTGGACAGGGTGACAAGCTGCCCGGCTTTTGCCCAGAGGCTGTCAAGGTTTACCGGGTGTCCGAACCACAGGATCCGCACATTGGGAAATCGAGGTGAGAACAAGGCGGTACCGCGAGATCCTTCTACCGGATCACTTATCACGATCGAGGATTTCGCCGTATGGCGGGCCACGGCTTCCGCCATCGCTTCCGTACTCGCGACCACCTGGTCGGCGAGCTCAGCCAGCCGGTGGCAGTGCGGCCCGAACTGTGGGTGGGTGAAATGATCGTCGCAGAAATCCACCACGATCCTGGCGCCATTCTCGCGCAGGGAACTCGCCAGCTTTTCATTCTCGATGTGAAAGCTCTTCGAGATGATTGCAGTATCGAAGCGAAGGTTGAGCAGGTCTTGCGGCCACCCTCCCGGTGGCAGCGATGCGACCTGGACCTCGTGACCGAGCCTGGCGAGCTGCATCGCCGGAATCAACGCACGATAGCGCGCTGAGGCGAGATCGGAGGTAAGCCCGTCCTTTCCCTGGCGAACGGCAGCAACTGTGGCGAACAGGACTTTCACATTCTCGATTCCACATGAAAGAAATGTCATCTGGGCTCAATCTGCCCAAGTTAACCTTGCTGTGTGACACCCAGATCAACGCTATTGCTTTCGCGCCGCCAGCTTCTTTCCGCGGTGCTGTTGGTGCCCTTTGCATCACGTGGGCAGGGGGCGCGCAATCCCGTCTTTCCCTTCACGCTGGGTGTGGCATCGGGATATCCGACCGCCTTCGGAGCCGTGATCTGGACTCGCCTGGCGCCCGTTCCGCTTGCACCGGACGGCGGCATGCCGCCACTGACTGTGCCGGTATCCTGGGAAGTCGCGACCGACGAGCGATTCCGCAGCGTGGTGAGATCGGGGACGGAGTACGCCACCCCCGACTGGGGCCACAGCGTTCATGTCGAGGTGGGCGGGCTTGAAGCGGACCGGCCGTACTGGTATCGCTTCACGGCGATGGGGCAGCAGAGCCCGGTCGGCAGGACATGGACGGCCCCGGCTGCGGATTCGAAGCGGGAATCGATGCGGATCGCGGTCGTTTCCTGTCAGAACTACGAGCACGGTTACTTCACGGCGTACCGGCAGCTGGCTGCCGATTCACCCGATCTGATCGTCCATGTCGGCGACTACGTCTACGAAGGGGGCAATGGTCCCAATCCGGTGCGCCGGCACGAAAGGGGAGAGGCTTACACGCTCGAGGACTATCGGATCCGGCATGCGCTCTACCGGCTCGACCCGGACCTGCAGGCGGCGCATGCCGCGGCGCCCTGGCTGCTGACCTGGGACGATCACGAGATTGATAACGACTATGCCGGCGACATCTCGGAGCAGGACGACGATCCGGAGCTGTTCCGGCAGCGCCGCGCCGCGGCGATGCGGGCATATTACGAGCATCTGCCATTGCCACGCAGCGCCGTACCTTTCGGCTCGACGATGCGGCTGTACCAGCAGCGCAATTTCGGGTCGCTCGCGTCGCTCTACACCCTCGACGGTCGCCAGTTCCGTTCGCCGCATGCGTGCGGCGCGCTCGCCAAGCGCGGTTCCAGGCGGGTACAGGAATGTGCCGAGATTGCTGCTCGTGAGCGGACCATGCTCGGCGAGCGGCAGGAGGCCTGGATTGCCGCTCGGCTGGAAGGGGCCGGCGCGAAGTGGAACCTGCTGGCGCAGGGCGTGATGCTGACGTACCTGGACGAACAGGAAGGGCCCGGCGAACAATTCTGGACAGACAGCTGGAATGGCTACCACCCGGCGCGTGCCCGGCTGCTGGAAGCATTATCGCAGCCGAAGGTCCGCAACCCGGTCGTGCTGACAGGCGACATCCATGCGTTCCTTGCGGGTCACGTGCATCGTCATCCGGAGAGGATTGACTCGCCCGTCGTTGCCAGCGAACTGGTCACGACCTCGATTTCCTCCCGTGCCCCCCCAGAAGAAATGATCCAGTCGCTCGCCCGCATCAACCCGAACGTCCAGTTCGGCACGGGATTGCACCGGGGCTATGTCCGGCTGGACGTCGGCGCACAGGAACTGCGTGCGGATCTCGTGGCTGTCGATGCGCTGCAGTCAGACCGCGTGGCCGCGCAGACCGTGCGTTCGTTCGTGATCGAGGGCGGCCAGCCCCTCAAGCCTGCTTGACGCGAGGCGAGAACCGGCACGGATCTAGCTGGCTCTAGCTCGCAGCAGGGTCGTCAGCGCCGTTCGCCGCCGGGCTCGCGGCAGCCGGGACTTCGGGAGGAACCGGCTTTGCGGCGGGTTTGCGGGCCCGCTTCTTTGCTGCGGGCTGCTTCGTGATCGCGGCTGCAGCAACGGGTGTCGGCGCCACGCGAACTGCGGGTTTCCTTGCGGGTTTCCGCCTGGCAGGACGCTTCGCTGGTTTCGCAGCCTTTGCGGCTTTCCGGACGGCTTTCGGGGCGTCTTTGGCGGCCGCTTTCGCTTTGCCTGCGGACTTGGCGGATTTCCTCGTGGTGGCCGCTTTCTTGAGCGCCGCCTTCAGTGACTTGCGTGCAGAATTGGCGGCTGCCCGCGCCCGTTTGGCCAGTTTCTTCGCGTCCTTGAACGCCTTTCGGGCGGCCTTGAGCAACGCCTTGGTGGCCTGCGTGCGCTTCTTGAGGCGGTCCGCTTCCGCCTTGGCTTTCTTGACCGTCGCGGCCAGCAGTGCAGCGTTGATGACCGGTTTCGCTGCCGCTTTCCTCTTTTTCTTCGACGCGCTCGTCATGCTCAGGACCTCAGGAGTGGAAGCAGAAAAGTCGAGGGGAGGGAGTCAGGTTCAATGGATCTCAAGCTCTCCGGCGCTGCCGTCCAGGTCCTGCAGTTTGAGGCGCGTCCGCCGCATTGCAATGACAGAGAGGTAGGTGCGGATGCGGGCCTGCTGTTCGAGCGCCTGGAGTTCTTCCGAATAGATCGCCTTGACGAGGTTGATCGAGGTATCCGTTTCCCTGGCCAGCGATTCAAGGCGGGTTGCCTCGTCCTTCTGGCCCGGAGTCAAGGACGGTGTCTGTAGCATTTTCTGGACCTCTTGAACCATGGAGCGTCGGCACCTTTGGTCAATGACTGATCAATCCGGCCCGCAGCGTGCAAAAGCCGGAATTCGCGCAAACCCAAGCGGGGTTATCCACAGCCATTGCACGCGATCTGTGGAAAACTGTCATCCGCTTTACATGAAACAAAGGAGCCAAGCCCCCGAAAAGCCGTTGAAATTGCTATCAACCTCGGGCTGCACGGTCGGTATTCGCTGCCGTGCCCTCATTCCGACCATAACCATTCTGTCATCGCCGGGCAATCTGCCGCCGCTTCCGGCCGGGGAAAGGGCGAAGGAATACGCGTGTATGACAAGCAGCCGACAGCGGGATGACGGGTGCCGGACGCGGACAGGCGTCCGAGAAAGTTTTGTGACGTTGACGGGGCCTGAGAACTGCGTCTCGCTGGGAGGGCTGCTGATTGACTAGTTTCAGGTTCCTCCCCGGGAAAGACCATGTCTGAAGCCGCCACAGAATCACCGACCCTTCGCTTGCGCCGCATGGATGCCGCTGCGGTCGAGATAGCAGAAATCCTGAGCAACGGCTCCATCCGGGTTCTGCTGCAGCCCATCGTCTCGACGGCCACGCGCAGTGTGCTCGGCCTGGAGGCCCTGGTCCGCGGCCCGTCCAACAGCTGGCTGCATTCACCGCTGAACCTCTTCGCTACCGCGCGTCGTTGCGGCATGCAGCTCGACCTCGAGTACCTCTGCATCCGTTCCGCACTGGCCTGCTACGGCGAACGCCAGCTGGATGCCCGCCTGTTTCTGAACATCTCGCCGGAAACCATCTATGCCGATCCCGGCTTCGGCGCCCGGTTCCTGGACCTCGTTCACGGCGCATCGGTGCCACCCGAGCGCTGTGTGATCGAGCTGACCGAGGACAGCCTGCTGGCCGACTACAGCTCCCTGCGTTCGATGCTCAAGGGGTTGCGCGAGGCGGGCGTCGCCATCGCCATTGACGACCTAGGCGCGGGTTCTTCCGGCCTGCGCGCGTGGTCCGAGGTCCGGCCGGATTTCGTCAAGGTAGACCGCTACTTCGTCAGCGGCATCGATTCGGACCCGACCAAGCTGGAATTCATCCGCTCGATCATCGATATGGGCCGGGCCGTCGGCAGCCGCGTGATCGCCGAAGGCGTCGAGACGGAAGGCGAATGCCGCGAACTGCTGGAACTCGGGGCCGACGGTTTGCAGGGCTATTTCTTCTGCCGCCCGGAAATCGATCCCGTGGTGCCCACCGCGAGACTCGAGGTGCTCGGGCGCCGGACGGTGGGGCCGATAGGGGGGGTTGCGGAAACCCTGGCAATCCCGGTGACGCCCCTGGTTCCTGAAATCAAGGTGTCCGAGGTGGTGGAACGCTTCCGCAAGGAGCCGGACCGCGACACGTTCGCCGTCGTCCAGAATGGCCGCCCGGTCGGCATCGTGCGCCGCTACGACCTTTTCGCACTGATGAGCAAGCCGCTGTACCCTGAGATCTTCAACAAGAAACCGGTGACGGCGGTGATGGAGGAGGCGACGTTCACGATCGACTCCCACCTGCGCCTGGAGCAGGTGAGCCGCCTGGTCACGCGCAAGGCCGGCGCCCGCGTCGTCGATGAATTCGTGATCGTCAAGGACGGGAGCTATCTCGGCATCGGGCAGACGATCGAGCTGCTGCGGCAGATCACCGAGCAGCAGGTGCACGCGGCCCGCAACAGCAACCCGCTCACGCTGTTGCCGGGCAATGGCCCGATCCGCGAATGCCTCGATCGCCTGCTCGGCCAGGGCCGGCGCTTCGTGGTGTGCTACATCGATCTCGACGCCTTCAAGCCGTACAACGATGTCTACGGCTACACGGAAGGAGACCGGGTCATCCTGCACCTCGCCGAGCTGCTGCGTGCGTCCTTCGGCAGCCCGCTCGATTTCATCGGACACGTGGGCGGGGATGACTTCATCGTGATTACCCGCGCGCCTGAGTGGCAGCCGCGTCTTGCCGCCATGCTGGACAGTTTCTCGCTCACCATCCGCGACTTCTATTCCGCCGCGGATGCGCAGGCCGGGTTCATCGAATCGGCCGACCGGAGTGGTGACCAGCGCCACTTTCCGCTCCTGACGCTCTCGGTGGGGGTCCTGGACGCCAGCCGCTCGAGCATACGGACTGCGGACGGCATCGCGCAGGCGCTTGCGCGCGTGAAAAAACTCGCCAAAGCCAGGACGGGGAACAGCATCCTGCTCCTGTCGGGCGAAGACGTGCTCGACCTCACGACGCCTTCGTCCAGCCTCGCAGGGTGCGATGCGGTCCCCCTGTACAACCAGGCGGGATAACCGGATTCCAGCGCAGACAGGTGTATGACGCGAAGCGGGCGAGTGCACGGTGATGCACACCCCATTGCAGCGCCCTGTTATCTGTCACGTAACCATCATCACGCGTTCCCATAATCCTGTCAGGCACCGCCTGTGAACGGCGCCGAGTGGGGGAATGCCGATGAGCCGCGTCCGCCTGGCTTTGCTTGGCTGGTCTTTGTGCCTTGTAGCGGTGGGGCCCGGCGGGGAGGCGTGGTCGCTGCCACCTGAGCCTGCGCCGCAGCTGGAGTTGTTCCTCTCCGGGGCAACGGCCCAGGACGAGGTGCTCGAGAATCTGTTTCGCCTGAAAAGCGGGATACCCGACGCTCCGGCGATCTGCGCACCCGGAACGCTCGACATCTATCGCGGCACCCTGAACGGCACCGCCAAACGGGTCTTCTACTGCCGGACTTCCAGCGCCATCCCCGGCGTGCCGGCTGGCTTGCGCGTCGCCGTCCACAAATCTTCCGGCGGTTCAGGGGAAGGCGTCACCCCGGTCTCTGCGGGCACAGCGCTCGCTTTCATTGACTTGGCGCGGCTGGCTGGCACTGAGTCCTGCACGACCGGGCGCGCCGTCCGCGAGTCCACCGATCTTGTGGCCTACCAGAATCACACCGGGTGCGATGCAACGGGCAAGCAGGCGATTCCCCGTGCCGGACTGTCCGACGTCGATCCGCGGCTGGTCGGCGGTGTCGGCGAACCCCTGACCGTGCGGCCGGGCAACCAGCTCGTCTGGGGACTGCCTGTCACGAAGAACCTGCGTAACGCGCTGCAGGCCGTGCAGGGGAGAATCACTGCCAGCGTCCCGCATGACGATCCCTCCCGGGAAACCGACGCGAGCATGCCATCGTTGTCGCAGGCGGCGGTCGCCGGACTGTTTGCCGGCACTGTGCGGACCTGGGACCAGCTTTACGACTTGCAGGGGATTGCGTTGCCGGAATCTGCCGTGCTGGCGCAACAGCCGCCTGCGAATCCGGATGCGTCGGGCTCCAGCCCGGGGGCGTATCGCCCGGATCCCCGCACCGGGAACACTGTCTACGTCTGCCGCCGGATCCGCAGCTCGGGTACGCAGGCAGCGTACGAAGTTCACTACCTGCGCAGCCGCTGCATGAATGATGCGCCGGGCTTTGTCACGCCGAACGATGGCAGCGACATCAACAATGGCGGGGAGCCCAATCGACTCCTGCGGATCATGCGGCCCGTGGGTGCGGTGTTCGCGGGAGTCGGGAGCGAGGACGTACGCGAATGCCTGGACGCGCATGAGGAATTCAATCGCTGGGCAGTCGGCATCCTCAGTACGGAAAACGTCGGCAACAACGGCACGCGGGAGTTCCGCTACATCAAGGTGGATGGCGCAGCGCCCTCACTCGTGAACGCCCATCACGGCCGCTGGCAGCATGTCTCCGAGCAGTCGATGCAATGGCGCACCTCATATGACGGCAACCTGGAAACGACCCCCGAGGGCCGCCTGCTGAATTTCATTTCCACGAACCTCGGATTGCCGCGTGTGCTGCAGGCACTGAACTCGGGATTCCGGCACACCTGGGGCGACGGGGGCTACCTGGCGCCTGCCACCAGCGGTTTTGCCGTGCCCCAGGCACCTGTCACGGCTGAGGTCCTGCGGGAGAATCCGGTGGCGGGCATCACGCTGGCCCAGGGCGGCCTCAACAACTGTCATGAACCGCTGGCAATCCGTCGTATCGGCGTGGGGCTGTAACAAAAGGATCACCCAAGCTTTCCATACTAGTCCCCTTTACAGAACGCGGTTGCATTGCCGCGAAGCGGTGGGAGCGGCATGAGCTGGCGCAAGATCCTTGCAATGATCGGTCTTTTGTCGATGCCCATTGTGGCATTGGCCTGGTGGAGCAACGACTGGAACTTCCGCAAGGAGCTGATTCTCGACCTGTCGCCCGCCGCGGCCGATATCGCAGGGACGCCTGCCGATGTGCCGGTGCTGATCCGGTTGTCCATCGCCAATTTCGGCTACTTCGCGGATACGCGACCCGACGGCAGCGACCTGCGGTTCATCGATGGCGACGACAAGACGCCGCTCAAGTACCACGTCGAACGGTTCGATGCCACGAACCAGCTGGCCTATCTCTGGGTGAAGGTGCCGCGCCTTGCCGGCGGGACCAATACCGAGCGGGTGTATCTCTACTACGGCAACCCCGAGGCGCCTTCCGGCGCGGATCCCGCAGGCACCTACGACGCCAACCAGGTCGTGGTCTACCACTTTGATGCGGAGGGCGCGCCGGTCGATCTGACGGCCTACGGCAACAACCCGTCCCAGTCCACCGCGCAGTACTCACCAGCGTCGCTGATCGGCGGAGGGGTGGTTTTCAACGGCGCGGAATCCATCGTGATCCCGTCGAGCGCTTCGCTGCGCGCGGTGCCTGACCGTGGCATCACCTTCTCCGCGTGGGTGCGCATTGCCCAGCCCCAGGCGGATGCCCATGTCATCACGCTGGCGGATGCACAGGGCCAGCTCACGCTCGGCATCAATGGCACGCAACCTTACGCGCGACTGACCGGCACTGCCGGTGTCACCGACCTGCAAAGCACCTCGCAGCTCGCGACCGGCACCTGGCATCACCTGGCAGTCAAGGCGGGCGATGGCCGCCTCGGGTTGCTGGTCGATGGCGTTGAAACCGCCGGCGCCGATGTCGAGCTGCCGGAAATCGTGGGCGATCTCACGGTGGGCAGCGCGCCCGGCGGCGGCAATTTCCTCGCAGGCGAGTTCGACGAGCTGCAGGTATCGAACACGGTACGGAGCGCAGACTGGCTGAAAGCCGCTGCACGCAGCCAGGGATTCGAAGGGCCTCTGGTCCAGTTCGGCAGC
>JANNNQ010000434.1:0-1786 GCA_031398625.1 Pseudomonadota bacterium | reverse complement strand
CCTGCTGGTAACGGAATCCGTCGATCTCCCGTCCTCCCACTACCAGGTGCACGGGGGCCCTGGTCGCCGGGGGCATGAAGGCCGGGCTTGCCTTGATGGCACCCGGCTCGTTCAGGCGGATGTCGGAATTCACCGAGGGCGTGAGGCTGATTTCGGTGAGATCGTAAATGCCGCTTATCGGCATGCCGCCCTGCATGACCTTCTCGGGCAACCCCCGCGAATAGCGGGGCCACTGCGCAGCCATGCACATCGCCGCCAGGTGGCCGCCGGCGGAATGGCCCGCCACAAAAATGCGATTCCGCGGCGCACCGACCTCCGCGGCATTGCGATAGAGCCAGGCGCCCGCCTTGAGGCACTGCATCACGATGTCCTCGATTTTTACCGCCGGACACAGGGAGTAGTTGATGGCGGCCACGGCAGCGCCGGCCTTGACGAAGGGCGTGGCGACAAAGGAATGGTCTTTCTTGTCCAGCGAGCGCCAGTAGCCGCCATGGATGAACATGAGCAATGCCCTTGCCTCGCCCTGTGGACGGAAGATGTCCATGGTTTCCATCCGGTCATCCCCGTAAGGGACATCCAATTCCACGTCCAGCTCCCGGCGGGCCTGCGCCGACGACTGCGCCCAACGGTCGAAATGGCTCTGAAACTCCGGGACCGCCGCCCGGTTGTTGTATCGGGATTCGTAGTACGCGGCGTCTCTCAGCATGCGGCCTCCACCTGGTTCCGGTTTAGTTTTAAGGACTTATGGGGCGGACGGGCAAGTTCACGTCAGCAGGAAACGAATCATGCAGGAATCGGCAGCGGATGAGAATTCCCCATTCTCAGGTTTCGTCGACTAAAACGCCCCCTGGCCTTGCGGCCGCTGACGTTTGCGGCAATGATTCCCGACAGACCCACGGGCGGGTGGGAGGAGCCTGATCCGGGGGACATTCTGATCCTTAAGGAGATGGTCATGTCATTGTTTAATAGATTTATTCTTGTCGCTGTCCTCGTCGTCCTCCCCTTCTCCGCGCTCGCCGAAACAGAGATGTTTGCCCCGGATCGTGTAGGCAGTTGGTATCTGGGGGGGGGATTCGGCGGATTCGGCGAAGAAGACAACTCGCAGCTCAACAATGCGGATGGCCAGTTCGGCCTCGCGTTCAGCGGCGGTTACCGCCTTTCGCGCAATGTCGCGCTGGAAATCGACGGATTGTTCTCACACCAGGAATTCGATACACCGCCGTCGGCGGGTGGCTCGCGGCGGTCGGATCTGTTTACCAACGGCGTGGGCGGCGTAGTCAAGTTCATCCTGCCGATCGACCGGGTCGAGCTGTTCGTCGGCGGCGGACTCGGGCTGTATACCAGCCGGGTTGAAATCGACGGCACCTTCGTGGAAGAAGACGAGGACGATACCGACATTGGTTACCAGCTTCTGCTGGGCGCGGATTTCTTTGTGTCGCGCCGCATATCCATCGGCTTCGAGTACCGCAAGTTCAACCTGGAAGCGGATTTTGGCGGCGCCGTTCCCGGCGGCAAGATCGATACCGGAGGAGATTTCCTGTTCGCCACGGTGCGTGGGCATTTCTGACCCGGCACGGACACGGGATTTGGCGCGGCGCGGATTTTTTTGGCAGCCTTCGCGCCTCGTCCCGTGATCCCTGAAAATCGCCGCCATGCCCAAGGGATTCCCTCATCCAGAGTACCTCGTTGACACCAGCTGGCTGGCGCGCAACCTCGAGAGTCCGGATGTGCGGGTGCTCGACTGCACGACGCATCTGCCGCCGAAGCCGGATTTTTCGCTCTACGA
>JANNNQ010000413.1:0-13795 GCA_031398625.1 Pseudomonadota bacterium | reverse complement strand
GTTGCCGACCTCTTCCTTGAAGTGCGGCCCTCGAATCCGGACGCAATCCGGCTGTATGTCGCCATCGGGTTCCAGCAGATCGGGGTGCGTCGCGCGTACTACCAGGCCGTCGGCGGGCGGGAAGACGCACTCGTGTACCGGCTCCGGCTCGGAACGGGAAAACAGCCTTCCGCGTCATAAGGTCACCGCGTTCGGCTACAATCGCGCGCCTTTCCCGACCCGACTCCGACCTTGACCCTGGCCGATCCGTCCATGACCGAGCTCACCGCAGAAATCTCCCGCCGCCGGACGTTTGCCATCATTTCGCATCCGGACGCCGGCAAGACCACGCTCACGGAAAAGCTGTTGCTGTTCGGCGGCGCCATCCAGCTGGCCGGCACCGTCAAGGGCCGCAAGGCCACCCGTCATGCGACTTCCGACTGGATGGCGCTGGAGCAGCAGCGCGGCATATCGGTGACGTCTTCCGTCATGCAGTTCCCGTTCCAGGACCGGATCGTGAACCTGCTGGACACGCCGGGGCACGAGGACTTCTCCGAGGACACGTACCGCACGCTCACCGCCGTCGATTCGGCGCTGATGGTGATCGACTGCGCCAAGGGTGTCGAAGAACGGACCATCAAGCTGATGGAAGTCTGCCGGCTGCGCGACACGCCGATCATGACGTTCATCAACAAGCTCGACCGTGAAGGGCGCGAGCCGCTCGACCTGCTCGACGAGATCGAGAAGGTGCTGAAGATCGTCTGCACGCCGGTCACCTGGCCCATCGGCATGGGCCGCGAACTGAAAGGCATCTACCACCTGCACGAAGACCGCATCTATCTCTACCAGGCGGGCGAGAAAGGGCGCGCCGGCACGCATGCGACGATCGACGGACTCGCAAGCGCCGAGGCATCCGAAATCCTGGGTGATCGCGCGCAGGCCTTCCGGGACGAGGTCGACCTGGTCCGCGGCGGCAGTCCCGCATTCGATCTCGACGAGTACCGCGCAGGGCGACAGAGCCCTGTCTTTTTCGGGTCCGCCATCAACAACTTCGGGGTTGCCGAGCTGCTGGCGGGCTTCGTCCAGCATGCACCCGCGCCCCTGCCGCGCGAGACCACGAGCCGGAGTGTCGATCCGCTGGAGTCGCCCCTTACCGGTTTCGTGTTCAAGATCCAGGCGAACATGGACCCGGGTCACCGCGACCGGATTGCCTTCATGCGCATCTGCTCCGGCCGGTACAGCAAGGGCTTGCGGCTGTTCCATACAAGGCTGGCCAAGGAGATGCGCATCAATGACGCGCTGACGTTTCTGGCCGCCGATCGCCAGCACACCGACGAGGCCTATGCCGGCGACATCATCGGCCTGCACAATCACGGCACGATCAACATCGGCGACACCTTTACCGAAGGGGAGGCCCTGACCTTTACCGGCATCCCGAACTTCGCCCCGGAGATGTTCCGCCGCGTCGTGCTCAAGGATCCCTTGAGGATGAAGGCCCTGCAGAAGGGCCTGGACCAGCTGTGCGAGGAAGGCGCGACGCAGGTGTTCCGCCCCTTGCGCAACAACGACCTGATCCTGGGTGCGGTGGGTCCGCTCCAATTCGACGTCGTCGCGTTCCGCCTGCAGGACGAATACGGCGTGCAGTGCACGTTCGATGCGGTCAACGTCTACACCGCGCGCTGGGTGTACGGGACGGACCACAGGAAGCTGGACGAATTCCGTACGAAAGCCCATGACAACCTCGCTACTGATCATTCGGGTGCGCCGGTCTACCTGGCACCGACGCGGGTGAACCTGCAGCTCATCACCGAGCGCTGGCCCGATATCGATTTCCGGGAAACCCGCGAACACCTGGCGTCTGCTGCATGATGTCCGTCCTGCGCCAGCGGCCGATCTTCGCGTGGGCGCTCTACGACTGGGCGAACTCCGCTTTCGCGACGACGGTGATGGCCGGGTTCTTTCCGATCTTCTTCAGGCAGTACTGGAACCCGGACGTCGAAGCGACGGTGAGCACGTTCCGCCTCGGGATGGCGAACGGCACGGCGAGCTTCATCCTCGCGGTGTTCGCTCCGGTGCTCGGCGCGATTGCCGATCGCGGTGGCGCCCGCATGCGCTTCCTTGCGGTGTTCACGGCGATGGGCGTGGTAGCGACGGCCGCCCTGTATTTCGTCGAGCAGGGCGCGTGGCAGTGGGCCGCGGTGCTGTACGTGGTGGCCTCGCTCGGTTTCTGGGGCGGGATGATCTTCTACGACTCGCTGCTCATCGATGTGGCTCCCCGCGATCGACTCGACCTGGTTTCAGGCTATGGCTACAGCCTGGGGTACCTGGGTGGCGGCGTGCTGTTCGCGATCAACGTGTGGATGACGATCGATCCTGCCCGGTTCGGTCTCGACTCGGCAGCGGCAGCCGTGCGGCTTTCGTTCCAGATGGTCGCGCTCTGGTGGGCCCTGTTCGCGATCCCGCTGTTCCTGTTCGTGAAGGAACGTACCACGGTGGTTCATCCCGGCGCGGGGCGAGCGGTGCGGGAGGGCATCGCACGGCTCGTCAAGACCTTCCACGAAATCCGCCAGTACCGCGCGCTGCTGCTGTTCCTGCTGGCGTACTGGCTCTACATCGACGGCGTTAATACCATCATGAAGATGGCGGTCGACTACGGGCTGGCCCTTGGCTTCCCGACGAACAGCCTGATCGTGGCCCTGCTGGTCACGCAGTTCGTGGGCTTTCCGTCCGCCCTTTTCTTCGGCTGGCTCGGGCAGCGCATCAGTCCGCTGGTGGGCATCTTCGTCGGCATCGGCATCTATACGCTGGTGACGGTGTGGGCCGTGTTCATGACCGAGATCAGCGAGTTCTACGCCATGGCCATCGCCATCGGCCTGGTGCAGGGGGCCATCCAGAGCCTGAGCCGTTCGTACTTCGGCAGCCTCATCCCGGCGGATCGCCCCGGCGAGTTCTTCGGCTTCTACAACATGATGGGCAAGTTCGCGTCCGTCCTCGGGCCGTTCCTCATGGGCATCACCGCACTGGTCACCGGGAGTTCGCGCAGTTCGCTGCTGTCGCTCGTCATCCTCTTCGCCGCAGGCGGCTGGCTGCTCGTGCTCGCCGCCCGCAGCCGCATTCGGGGACAGTCCCCAACTGCTGCCTGATTTGGGGACTGTCCCCGAATGTTGCCCTTCGCAAAACTTCACGTTGCCGCAGTTGTCTGACGCGGGGGCCGCCACTTATATTCCGGCTCTGCCGTCGACTGGCCCTGCGGGCCCCTTTTGCAACGCGGGAAGCAGGGGCTGAGGGCCGCGCGAGAAGCACGCACGGGAGGGGTGGCGCCACAGCACCACCAACGGGGAAACCATTCAGGAGCGAGAGATGAGCGAACCCATCATGAGAGAGCCGGGAATCGAACAGAAACAGTTCAGTGCGCAGCACATCGACCAGAAGGTCTATGACCTCTATGACGAGTACTGCCATGGCCGTATCGACCGGCGCGAGTTCTTCCGCCGTGCCACGGTGATGACTGTCGTGGGCGGTTCTGCGGTCGCGATGGCGCAGGCGCTGATGCCTCGCTATGCCGAAGCGCAGACCATTTCCTTCACCGACGAGCGCATGAAGGGGCTGTATGTCGAGTATCCGTCGCCCGGTGGCACGTCCGGCACGATGCGCGGCTATCTCGCGACGCCCGCTGGCACGGGTCCGTTCCCGACCGTGCTCGTGATCCACGAGAACCGCGGCCTGAATCCGTATGTGGAAGACGTCGCTCGCCGTGCGGCAGTGGCGGGTTTCCTGGCATTGGCGCCGGATGGTCTCGCCCCGGTGGGCGGCTATCCCGGCAATGACGACGCGGGTCGTGAGCTGCAATCCAAGCTCGACCAGGCGAAGCTGCGTCAGGACATGGTGAACAGCGCGCGCTGGATCAAGGCGCATGCCCAGTCGAACGGCAAGCTCGGCGCCACCGGCTTCTGCTGGGGCGGCGGCATGGTGAACAACCTGGCCGTGGCGATGGGGACCGATCTGGCTGCTGGTGTGCCGTACTACGGTGCCGCGCCTGCCGCCGAGGACATGGCGAAGGTGAAGACGCCCCTCCTGATCAACTACGCCGCGACGGACGAGCGCATCAACGCGATGTGGCCCGCCTACGAGACGGCCCTCAAGGCCAGCAGAACCCCGTACCAGGTGTATTTCTACGAAGGCACGCAGCATGGCTTCCACAACAACTCGACGCCGCGCTACAGCGAAGCGGCCGCGAACCTGTCGTGGGAACGGACGGTCGCTTTCTGGAAGCAGCACCTGAGCTGATCAGCGCTGATCCAGCCCCGCCGTAGGAATAGAGGGAGGTGAGCCTGGGGCTCTCCTCCCTTTTTCTATTCCGTTCCCCCGCCGCCGCCAGACATTTGTGTCTGTCGCAACTCCCGCTGTATTGTCGTTGGCGGCGTACCTCCGATAACGAAAAGACCCGGAGTCATGATGGCAGTTGTCTTTCCCTTTGCAGCAATTGTGGGCCAGGAAGAAATGAAACTCGCGCTGCTGTGCGCGGCCATCGATCCGACGGTAGGGGGGGTTCTGGTGTTCGGCGACCGGGGGACGGGCAAGTCCACCGCGGTGCGTTCGCTTGCGGCGCTGCTGCCTGCCATGCGGGCCATCACGGATTGCCGGTATGCCTGCGACCCGCAGTCGCCCGCTGCCTGGTGCGAGGAGTGCCGGGCGAAGGATCCGAAGGCCCTCAAGTCGCAGCTGAGGCCGGTGCCCGTGGTCGACCTGCCGCTGGGTGCGACCGAAGATCGGGTCGTGGGCGCCCTCGACCTCGAGCGTGCGCTGACGCAGGGAATCAAGGCGTTCGAGCCTGGCCTGCTCGCCCGCGCCAATCGCGGCTTCCTGTACGTGGACGAAGTGAACCTGCTCGAGGACCACCTGGTCGACCTGCTGATCGACGTGGCTGCCTCCGGTGAGAACGTCGTCGAACGGGAAGGCTTGAGCATCCGCCACCCTGCCCGCTTCGTGCTAATCGGCAGCGGGAATCCCGAAGAAGGGGAACTGCGTCCGCAGTTGCTCGATCGCTTTGGCCTGTCGGTGGAAGTGAAAACGCCCACCGACCTGGCGAGCCGCATTGAAGTAGTGAAGCGCCGCGATCGATTCGAGCGCGACGGCGCGGCATTTGTCGCCGAATGGCAGGCAAGCGACAGCCAGCTGCGCAAGAAGATCGTAGCGGCCCGCAAGCGATTGCCCGAGGTCCGTGTCCCCGATGCGGCGCTCGAGTGGGCCGCCACGCTCTGCATGCGCCTCGGTACGGATGGATTGCGGGGTGAACTTACCCTGATGCGCGCGGCGCGCGCGCTGGCGAGTTACGAAGGGCGCAAGGAAGTCACGACCGTGCAACTGCAGCAGATGGCGGCGCCTGCGCTGTCGCATCGGCTCCGCCGCGATCCGCTCGATGAAGCGGGTTCGCGGCTCCGCGTCGAGCGGGTAGTGGGCGAGCTTTCCGGGCCTTGAAGTGCAGAGGGTGGCGCCCGCTGCAGAGACCCGCTGGAGCGATGCGCTCCATGCAGCCGCGCTGTTTGCTGTCGATCCCGTCGGTGTCGGAGGAGTCCTGCTGACTGCCCAGGCGGGGCCGGTGCGTGATCGCTGGATGAACTTCGTGCGCGAGTGTTTGCCCGCCTCGACGGTCCTGCGTCGCCTGCCCGCCTCCATCGCGGATAGCCGGCTGCTGGGTGGCCTCGATCTCATCGCGACGCTGAACAGGGGCCGGCCCGTGGTCGAACGGGGTCTGCTCGCGGAAGCCAACGGGGGAGTCGTGGTCGTCGCCATGGCGGAACGCTTGCCCGCTACGCTTGCCGGGCGATTGGTGGCCGTGATGGACACGGGTGCCGTGGCTCTCGAGCGCGATGGCCTTGCCCTGCGCGTGCCGACGCGGTTCGGGGTGATCGCCTGCAACGAAGGCTTGTCACCGGACGAGTACCCGCCGGCCTCACTCGCGGATCGACTGGCCTTCCATCTCGATCTGGAAGGGCTGCCTGTCGGTGTAGCGGAGGTTCTGCCGCCGGAGCGCCAGGCCATTCTTGAGGCGCAGGCATTGCTGCCGCACGTGGCTGTTCCCGACGCCGTTCTCGAAGCACTCTGCGGTGCTGCACTCGCGCTCGGCATTGACTCGCTTCGTGCGCCGTTGCTGGCAGTTCGAGTGGCCTGCGCGGTTGCTGCATTGGAGGGCAGGACTGAACTCGGCACCGAGGATGCCGGCGTTGCTGCACGACTGGTGCTCGCAGCACGGGCCAAGGTCCTGCCCACCGATCCGGAGAGTGCGCCCCGCAAGCAGGAGGCGGAGAGTGCGCAGAACCCGGGCGAGACTCCCGGTGAAGGGGAAGACGAGGGTGAACAGCAGAGCACCGAAGCTCGCGAACTCGCCGAGCAGGTCATCGAAACGGCGCGTGCAGCCATTCCCGCAGGATTGCTGGCCCAGCTTCTTTCCACCTCGAGGGCCGAGCGGCGGGTAGCGGCGAGTGGCCGGGCCGGCGCCATGCAGGCGACCTTGCGCCGGGGACGGCCAGCGGGCGTGCGCAAAGGTGAGCCGCGGGCAGGGGTGGCACTCAACGTCGTCGAAACGCTGCGGGCTGCAGCACCGTGGCAGCGATTGAGACGCGAGGAGAAGGCACACAGGGGCATCGTGGCCGACTCGCTGGCTGCCCGCATCGATGTCAGGCCGGAGGATTTTCACGTCACCCGCTATCGCCAGCGTATCGGCACCACCACGATCTTCGTGCTGGATGCGTCCGGCTCATCGGCATTGCAGCGGCTTGCCGAGGCGAAAGGGGCGGTGGAGCTGTTGCTTGCCGAATGCTACGTGCGCCGGGATCAGGTGGCGGTCCTGGCGTTCCGGGGCAGGAGTGCGGCAGTGCTCCTGCCACCTACGCGTTCGCTGGTCCGCGCGAAGCGCAGTCTCGCTGGTTTGCCAGGCGGAGGAGGGACGCCCCTGGCAGCCGGGATTGAAGCGGCAGCACTGCTTGCCGATGGCCTGCGACGTCGCGGCACGACGCCGACGGTCGTGTTGTTGACGGACGGGCGTGGCAACGTTGCGCGCGACGGCACGACGGGTCGCGGCCCCGCCGAGGAAGATGCCGTCAAGGCCTCGCGCCTGTTGCGCAACAGCGGGATCGCGACCCTGCTGATCGACACGTCCCCGCGACCCGCGGCCCAGGCACAGCGCCTGGCCATGGCGATGGGCGCTCGCTACGTGCCGTTGCCCCAGGCCAGCTCGAAGACCTTGCATCGCGTCGTGCAGGACGCGTTTTAGCCGTTCCAAGTCATGCAGTCGCCGCTCGATTGGGAAACGGAGGGATATGACTGGCCGCATCGGGAGAGCAGTCGATTCATCACTGCCGGCGGATTGCGCTGGCACGTGCAGGTGGCGGGCTCGGGGCCTGCGCTGCTGTTGCTGCATGGAACGGGAGCGGCAACGCACTCGTGGCGGGGACTGCTGCCATTGCTGGCGCGGCACTTCACCGTGGTGGCACCCGATCTGCCGGGTCACGGCTTCACCGCTGGCCGTCCCGTCAACGGCCTGTCGGCCACAGCCATGGGCGAAGCGCTGGCGGCGCTCCTCGAGCACCTTGAATTGCAGCCGCACCTCCTGGTTGGCCATTCCGCAGGTGCGGCGGTTGCGGTGCGCATGTGCCTCGATCAGCGGCTTCGCCCAAAGGCCATCATCAGTCTCAATGGCGCCTTGTTGCCGCCCGCAGGCCTGTCCGCCGTGATCTTCTCGCCCGCAGCAAAACTCCTCGCGGCCACGGGCCTCGCGGCACGGCTGTTTTCGTGGGGAGCAGGCGAGCGCAGTGCCGTCGAACGACTGATCAGGAGCACCGGCTCGACCCTGGATGCAGCAGGCGTCGATTTCTATGCGCGGCTGGTGCGCAATCCGGCCCATGTTGCCGGCGTACTCGACATGATGTCGAACTGGGATCTCGATGCGTTGGGGCGGGACCTGGCGCAGCTGCCTACGGCGCTGCTCCTCGTGGTAGCAGAGAACGACAACACCGTTGCACCCGATGATGCTCGCCGCGTCCAGGGACGCTTGCCCCAGGCGCGGATCCTGACCTTGCCAGGACTCGGCCATCTGGCCCACGAAGAACGCCCGGACAAGGTGGCAGCAATCGTCATCGACGCCGCCAACTGAATCGGTTCACGGCGCTTGTTACGCGACGTGCTTGCGAATCCTGCGCAGACCGAGCGCGACAACCACGGCAACGACGGGAATGCTCAATGCTGCAAGGGTGTCCGGATGGACGGCCAGGCCGAACGCAGTCAGACCCTTCGCGGCATAGGCCACGAGACCCACGATGTAGTAGGTCACGGCAGCGATTGACAGGCCCTCGACCGTTTCCTGCAGGCGCAGTTGCGCTCCCGCGCGACGGTCCATCGATTCGAGCAGCGCCTGGTTCTGGCGTTGCCTCGAGATGTCCACCCGAGTGGACAACAGCTGGTTGGTGCGGGCCACGCGTTCGGACAACGACTGCTGCCTTGCGGCGACGGCGCGGCACGTGTTCATGGCCGGTGCGAGCCGCCGTTCGGTGAACTCCTGGAAGGTCTGCAGCCCCTGAATGCGCACCTCGCGCAGCTCCAGGATGCGTCGTTGCACGAGTTCGTAGTAGGCGGCCGCGGCGCTGAAGCGATAGTGGCTGGCGGATTCGCGGCTCCCGATGCCGGCTTCCAGGCGGGTCAGCCGCTCGAGCAAACCCGTTTCATCCGTGGTTCCGGAACTCGCGAGCGCGCTCGTGACGGCCGCCAGCTCCTCTTCGCAACTCCCGAGGAACGGGCCGAGCTCCCGGGCGACCGGCAAGGCAAGCAGGGCCATGATGCGATACGTGTCAAGCTCCAGCAGTCGCTGGACCATGCGGCCCGCCTGCCGCGGCAACATGCCGTGGTCGCTGATCAACAGGCGGCTGAAGCCGTCGCCATGAATCCGGAAATCGGTCAGCGCGACGGCGGCGCCATCCGCAATGCCCGCACCCACGAGCACGTTGCCGCTGAAATGGCGAGCGGCAATCGAGTCGTAATCGAGCCGGTCTTCCTCGGTTCGGAGCAATGCAGCGTGTGCCGCCACGATGACCTTGCCCGGAACCGTTGCCAGCCAGTCTGCGGGGACTGCGGCAATGGCCGGCACGGCAAATGGCTCGTCATGAACCGGCGGGACGCTGAACGTGTAGCGGACGAATTCGGTATGCCGTTCAAAGCGGAGCCGGAACGGTCCGAGATCGATGCTGAAATGATTGACGGGTTGCGCGGGCGGGGCGAGCTTGAAACGTTGCAGCAGCATCGCGACATGCTGCCACTCGCGTGCACGCTCGGCAGTACCGGAGCTCAACACCAGGTATGAAATGCCCACTGGCGCGATGAGTGCATCGGACGGCCGGGCGTGAACCTCCTCGTTGACTTCGCTCCTCAGTGGATGATCACGTGGCAGTTCCATGCAGTGACGGTACAGAGGCAGCGCGCCGCTTGCAATCGACGCCGCCTGCCCGTGTACGCCGCGGTACGCGGGATCCTGCTACACTTTTTCGACAATGACCGAAGCCGAAAACGCCGCTGCTGACTCTCGAAGGGGACGCAGCGCGCCGCATGCCGTCATCATCGGGAGTGGATTCGGCGGACTCGCTGCCGCAGTCCGGCTGGGCGCGCGGGGCTACCGGGTCACGGTGCTGGAGAAGCTGGATGCACCTGGCGGGCGTGCCTATGTATTCCACCAGGATGGCTATACCTTCGATGCCGGTCCCACCATCGTCACTGCGCCGTTCCTGCTCGATGAACTGTGGCAGCTCTGCGGGCGGCGTCTGGAGCACGACGTCGAGCTGAAGGCGCTCGACCTGTTCTACCGGATCCGCTTCGACGACGGGTCAACCTTCGACTGCCTGGCGGATTCCGCCGCCATGCGTGCGGAAGTCGCGCGGGTGTCGCCCGACGACCTGGCAGGCTACGAGGAGTTCATGCGGGCGAGCGAGGCCATCTACCGCGTCGCGTTCGAGCAGCTGGGCGCCGTACCGTTCAATTCCATCCGCGACATGCTGCGCATCGCGCCGGATCTGCTCAAGCTGCAGGCCTATCGCTCGGTGTACGGCCTCGCCGCCAGGTATGTCCGCCATCCGCAGCTGCGTTTTGCCTTGAGCTTTCACCCGCTGTTCCTGGGCGGCAACCCGTTCTCTACCACCGCCGTATACGGACTCATTGCGCACCTGGAGCGTCGTTTCGGGGTGCATTTCGCAATGGGCGGGACAGGCAGCCTGGTCAAGGGGCTCGTGTCGCTGATCGAGTCCCAGGGCAACGGGATCCGTTACGGCGCGGAGGTGGTGGAGATCATCGTCGAAGCGCGCAGGGCAACCGGGGTGCGGTTGATCAGCGGTGAGGTCATTCCGGCCGAAATCGTTGTTTCCAATGCGGATTCCGCGTGGACCTATCGCCATCTCCTGCCACCGGCAGTGCGCCGTCGCTGGACCGATCGCCGCATCGAACGGGCGCGGTACTCGATGAGCCTGTTCGTGTGGTACTTCGGCACGCGCAGGCAGTACCCGGACGTTCCCCATCACACCATCCTCGTGGGCCCCCGGTACCGCGAGCTGCTGCATGACATCTTCACCCGCAAGCAGCTGGCGGAGGATTTCAGCCTGTACCTGCATCGGCCGACGGCGACCGATCCGACGCTGGCCCCTCCTGGCTGCGATGCGTTCTATGTGCTCGCGCCGGTGCCGAATCTCGGCGGCGATACCGACTGGCAGGTCGAGGCGGAACGTTTCCGCCTGCGCATTGCCGCTGCCCTCGAAGCCTCACTGCTACCCGACCTGGCGGCGAACGTAGTAACGTCCCGCCTCATGACACCGCAAGACTTCAGGGACCGGCTGCTGGCCTTCCGCGGTGCCGCGTTCGGCCTCGAGCCGGTACTCTCGCAAAGCGCGTGGTTCCGGCCGCACAATCGCAGTGAAGATATCGAACACCTCTATCTCGTCGGCGCGGGCACCCATCCCGGCGCGGGCGTTCCGGGTGTACTCTCTTCGGCAAAGATCCTCGACGCAGTGGTGCCCGATGCCCTCGACTTCCGCTGACCGACCAGGCCGCCGCCTCGCCCTGCAGCCAGCAGATCTGGAGGCCTGCCGGGCGCTGCTGCGTAACGGTTCCAGGACATTTCATGCGGCATCCTCGGTGCTGCCTCGGCGGGTGCGCGATCCGGCGATCGCGCTGTATGCCTTCTGCCGCATTGCCGACGATGTCGTGGATGGCAGCGGGGGCTCCCCGGCTGCGGTCGAAGCGCTGTACGACCGGCTGGATCGCTGCTACCAGGGGGCGCCGCTGGACATGGCCGCCGACCGAGCCTTCGCAACGCTGGTCCGGGACTTCGGGATTCCGCGGGAACTGCCCGCCGCGCTCCTCGAGGGGTTTGCGTGGGACGCGCAGGGACGCCAGTACGCATCCCTCGATGAATTGCTGGCCTATGCAGCGCGGGTGGCGGGCACGGTGGGCGCGATGATGTCGCTCATCATGGACTCGAGGGCTCCCGACGTAGTGGCCCGCGCTTGCGATCTCGGGTTGGCGATGCAGCTCACCAACATCGCGCGCGACGTGGGTGAGGATGCCCGCGCCGGCCGGCTATACCTGCCCCGGGACTGGTTGCGGGAGGAGGGCATCGATCCCGACCGCTGGTTGGCAGAGCCTGTCTTCTCTCCTGCACTGGGGCGGGTCATCGCGCGTCTCTTGCAAGCTGCAGACGACCTCTATCGCCGTGCGGAATCCGGCATTGCCGAGCTGCCGCCGGCGTGTCGTCCGGGGATGCATGCCGCCGGCAGGATCTATGCGGCCATCGGCGAGGCACTGGCGCGACAGCGATTCGACTCCGTCGGCACCCGCGCGTACGTCGGGCCGATGCGGAAACTCGCCTTGCTCACGGTCGCCTGCGCCGCGTCCCTGAAGCCCGGCAAGGCAGCGCCCGAACCGACTCCGGCGGCCGCGCAGTTCCTCGTCAATGCCGTTGTGGCTGCAGCGGTGCCTGCCGCGAATGCCGGCGCAGCTGAGGGGGACGGCGTGACCGATCGCGTCGTGTGGGTGCTGGACCTCTTCGAGCGACTCGAACGTCGCGAGCGCATGCAGCCCGGATTTGGTTGAGCAGCAGCAGTGAGCAGGAGTCTCCTCGGCCTGATCGAAATGGGAGTGGTCTTCCTGTTCGCGATCGGCTGGGGCGTGATCGAGCTCGTCTGCCTGCGCTTCGACCGCCAGAAACGGGAACGAGAGCAAGCAGAAGCTTCAGCGGCTGCGCGGCATCCGGAAGGGCAGCAGGCACTGCACCCAGCGTTGCCTGAAACGCGTGAGTGACAGGCTCTCGTGCATCGCCGGACCCGTCCGGCCCAGCAATTTCGTGTCGATCAGGGACCGTGCGTAGAACGGCGCGTCCTCCAGTGTTCGCACCACTCCTGCCGCGCCAGTCTCTGCCCGCGTTGCCCTTGCCAGTCGCCAGCGCGTAGACGGCAGGATGGCGGTGGGCGGTGCGTCGAAGGGCTCGATCTCCCCCGAGCGTCTGCAGCGGAGTGCCAGCGACTGCGAGCGGCCGTCGCTGTCGTTGGTGTCATACAGCAGGAGCGTCGCGTCTTCGCGCGCGGCGCGGGACCAGTGCCAGTAAGTGAAGCCGGTCTCGAGCGGCGCATCCCCGGAGTTCATGTCCATGTACGCCGCGCCCTGCCAGCGGACGCGGGGTGACGAGAAATCGACTTCCACCCGCGCGACCGGGGCAACCGGAGACCAGTGGTGTGACCCCTCCGCCGTCAGCGCGAAAGTACGCTCGGGCAGCGCTGCCGGATGCAAGGTGATCGTCCCGCGAAGGCGTGCAGGAACAGGTACGGCCACCTCGTCGAGCGTGAACTGGAAGGATTGGCCATTCCACTTGAGCGTGCTCGGTCCGATGCCAAGGGTAGCGGCGTCCCGGTATACGGCAGGTTTCCTGCGTTCGGTCATAGCCCAACGGCTGCCGCCGGCGCGGTAAATCGCCACGTTCATCGCGCAATGGTCGAGCGGATCGGTGGGCGCCCGCGCGCGACGCCAAGCGTAGTACGGTGAAAACACGCTGCCGAGGAAGGCGATGACCGTGAGTCCCTCGCGGCCATCGTCGCTCAGCGCGTCGACATACCACCACGCATAGCCGTCCGTCGGGACGGTCACGTCGAACCGAGGTCCTCCAGCAGTGAGCGTGCCGCATGCCGGCCGGACAGTGCTGCCATCGGTATTCCTGGTCCCGGATGGACGCTGCCCCCCGCGAGATAGAGACCCGGGATCCGCGTGCGCGAGCCCGGACGCCGGAACGATGCCCGCCAGCCGTGCGAGCTCGGACCGTACAGCGCACCCCCCGTCGCCGGAAACAGCCGGTTGAAGTCGGTCGGGGTGGTCGTCACCGTCTGCTGCGTCCGGCGCATCACGGTAAGGCCACACCGGGCCAGGGTCGCGAAGGCTCGTTCTGCGCATTCTTCTGTCTCCCGTGGATCATTCGTGACGGTGTCGCCGGTTGCCGGCGCATTCATCAGGCACAGCAGTCGCTCGGTACCGGAGGGCGCTTCGGCAGCATCATCACTGCGATCCTGCGCGCACACATAGATCGTCGGGGCTCGTGGCGAGCGCCGGCGCCGGAAGAGATCGTCGAATTCCGCTGCATAGTCGTCCGAAAAGAAAACGCTGTGGCGCAGGAGCGGAAAGCCGTGCGTCCGCGCCACGAGATTCCAGGTCAGCGCGGAGAGGGAACGGTTCCGGGGCGGCTGCGGCGGCACGGCGCTGATGATCGAACCGCCAAAGCGGCCGACGCTGATTGCAGCGA
>JANNNQ010000333.1:0-1621 GCA_031398625.1 Pseudomonadota bacterium | reverse complement strand
CGCGGCGCGCGGATCGACGAGGGATTGCGTCCTGGCGTCGGCGCCGTCCGAGGGTACGTGGCGGCGGCGGCATACGAGGCCAGGCCGACCGGCGGCGTCACGTCGGCCAGGATGCCGAAGTAAAAAACAAACAGGTGCACCGCGATCAGCGGAATCACCAGGCCGCTGCGCGCGCCCAGTTCCACGATCACCGGTGCCATCAGGGTGGCAACCAGGATGTAGTTGGCGGTGGTCGGGACGCCCGCACCTATGATCAGGCAGATCACCGCCGTCAGCAGCAGCATCACCAGCACATTGCCGGCGGACACCATTTCGACAAAGTCCGTCATCATCAGGCCCATGCCGGTCAGCGTGATCACGCCGACGATCAGGCCCGCGCTGGCGCAGGCCACGCCTATGCCTATCATATTGCGCGCACCCAGCACCAGCCCGCGCCACAGGTCGGCGACGCCCCGTTTCAGCGCGGACACGGCGGCTTCCGCTTTGCCGTCCGGCCGGAAGATAGACAACATGAAGGGCTGCAGCACCACCATCCCCATCACGGTGACCGTGGCCCAGAAGGCCGACAGGCCCGGTGACAGTTCCTCGGCCATCAGGCACCACAGCAACACCACGATGGGGATGAAAAAATGCAGGCCGGCGCGCACCGTCGGCCAGGGCAGCGGCAGCTTGACCTCTTTGGCCAGCGGGTCGTCGATGGCGATGTCGGGGTAACGGGCCGAATACGCCATCAGCGCCACATAGGCCACGGCGGCCAGAACTGCCAGCGCCCAGCCGGCCCACGCGCCGGCCACCGCCTGCACCGCGGTGATCGCGAAATACACCGCGGCGAAAGCCACGGCCGTGCCTGACAGGCCGAGGGCCCAGCCCAGGGCGCGTTCGCGCAAGGTCGGCTGGCGCTCCCGCACCAGCGGTTTCAGGTCGTATTTCAGCGCCTCCAGATGCACGATGTAAAACAGCGCCACATAGGAAATGATGGCCGGCAAGGCCGCGTGTTTGATGATTTCCGAATAGGGGATGCCGACATACTCGACCATCAGGAAGGCGGCTGCGCCCATCACCGGCGGCATGATCTGCCCGTTGACCGACGAGGCGGCTTCAATGGCGCCCGCCTTCACCCCCGAGTAGCCTGTGCGTTTCATCAGCGGGATCGTGAAGATGCCACCCGACACCACGTTGGACACGGAAGATCCGGACACGATGCCGTTGAGCGCCGATGACACCACCGCCACCTTGGCCGGGCCGCCACGCAAATGCCCGAGCGTCGCCAGCGATACCTGCAGCATGTAATTGCCGGCGCCGGCGATATCGAGCAGGGTGCCGAACAGCACGAACAGAAAAATAAACTGCACCGACACGCCGAGCGCGACGCCGTAGACGCCCTCGGTAGTGAGCCACATGTGTGAGATGAAGCGCGACAGGGACGCGCCGCGGTGCTGCAGCACATCGGGCATGAACGGCCCGGTGAACACGAACAGCATGAACAGGCCCGTGGTGACCAACATGCCGAAGCCCATGGCGCGCCGGGTCGCCTCGAGCATGATGGCCACGCCGATCAAGCCGACGACAATGTCCATGCGCGTCGGCGAGCCGGGGCGCAGCGCCAGCTGGTTGTAGAACA
>JANNNQ010000310.1:0-2737 GCA_031398625.1 Pseudomonadota bacterium | reverse complement strand
GCCGCCGGTCGCCATGAAGCTGTTCACCGTCGCGGTGTAGACCGCCTGCCTGTTGATCGGGAATCCGTCCTTGCGCACTTCCACGATGCAAGCTGCGCAGATTCTGGTGGCTGGGTCCACCCTGGCGTTGTCCCAGGTATAGGACAAGCCGGAAACCTGGAGGAAGCGGATGGTCGTTCCTGTCTGGTTCGGCGGGAATTGCTGCTCCAGCAACGTGTAGATCTGATCGCCCGTGAGGTCCATTTTCACCAGGCTGTTGCCGAAAGGCTGCACGGTGAACAGGCTTCCGTAAGTTGCATTGCAGACGCCGGCCGGGCACAGCAGGTCTGCGCGAATGCCTCCCGGATTCATGAAGGCGAAATCGGTGCCCATGGCGAAGCGCTGCGCATCGGCAATGAGATTTCCCAAAGTGGATTCTCCCGCAGGCGTCTGCACCCGGGTCAGGTTTCCCGTGTAAGTGCTGATTATGCGGTTGGCCAGGGGCGCGACAGCCGCTTCGGCCTGCGCCACCAGTTCCGCGGCGGCGGGATCGGGACTGAGTCCCGGTCCTTCGTCGGCATAGGTGGTGACGATGCGCGCCGTCTTGGAGATCACGTCACGCGTGTCAGGATCGATCATCAGGTCGATGTCCCCATAGGCGGTGCCGGCGGAGAACGCCTGGGTAACCAGCACCGGCGAGCCATCCGCGGCGGGTACGAGGGTATTGGTAAAGGCATGGGTGTGTCCGGAGACCACGACGTCCACCTCGGGACTCAAGCGGTTGACGATGCCCACGATCTCGCCGCTGACCCCGGCCAGCGCGGGATCGGTGCCGCCGGCATAACTGGTCTGGAATCCGCCCTGGTGGATGATCACGACGATCGTCTCCACGCCCCGGCGCTTGAGTTCGCCGACCTGGCTGTTGATCGCGGTGGCCTCGTCGATGAACTGCAGGCCCGCCACGCCCGACGGCGTTACGATGGTCGGTGTGTCCTTGAGCACGGCACCGATGAAACCGATGGACAGGTCCTTCATCTGGCCACGGTGGTTCCGGTACTCGACCCGCTTGATCGCGAAAGGCCTGAACAGCGGCTTGCCGTTTCCTTCGCTCACCACGTTCGCGGAAACGAAGGTATGGTCGATTCCGCGCCACGGATCGGTCAGGAACGGACCGTCCGGATGGTTGCCGCCGTTCAACTGGCGCAGCAATTCGTCTTTTCCCTTGTCGAACTCGTGATTGCCGGGCGTGCCGACGATGTTGCAGTCGCGGTCGCGGCGGTCGCGGATCGAACACGCTTCGTTGCCGAGCATGTTGTAGAACATCAGCGTGGGTTCATCGCGCAGCAGCGCGGAGGACAGCGGGCTGGCACCGATGTTGTCGCCGGCGTTGGCGATAAGGGTTCGCTCCTCCATGCCGTTCATCGCCGCCCTCAGGTAGGCGGCGAACACCGGCGCGCTGCCAACCGGACGGGGGCCCACGAAACGGCCTGCCGAAATCTGACCATGGAAGTCGTTGAACCCAAGGATCTTGACGTGCACCGGCGGCTTGTTCGGGTCGGGACGCGGTTTTTTGCTCTTCCACTCCACGGGCCTGGCTGCCGTCGCACGCATCTCCGGCTTGGCACCGGCGGCTTCCGCGGAAGCATGGTCGTGGGCGTCATGATCGTCGCCAGGATTCTGGCCCGTGCCTGCCAGGCAGGCGGTTGACAGGAACACGGCGGCAATCGATACCGGCAGAAGCCGGCGAATGCTGACTCGACGGGACATGTTTGGACTCCTCGATCGGGTACGGTGGGGTTGCTGATCTTCCGGACGGGAAGTTAGCCGACGCGCATTGCGCGCATGTGGCGCGCACGTGAAGCAATCCCTACAGCAGAATGGCCCGCAGTGACTGGTCATTCCGGAACGTGGGTCTAACCCGTCACCAGTCAGAAAGAACTATGGCTGTAATCTGACGGTAACCTGGCGTCTTCTCGACGCCGCATCACCGGAGCGTCAGGACAACGGCGAGCGTGTGGCGCCGCCGGGGTAACTCCGCAGCCGGTTCAGGAACGGGCGGCCAGAGAGGTGGTCCAGCGGGCGAAGCCGTCCAGGATCGGACCGCTGCCGAGATTCTGTTCCATGTAGCGACGGCCTTCCTCGCCCATGCGCAGGCATTCGTTGCGCTCCACGGACAGGTCGGCGATGGCGGCGGCAATCTGGCCTCCGTTGCCCGGCTCCACCAGGATTCCGCAACCTGACTCAGCGACGATGCGTCCGAATTCCGTATCCGCATCCGCGCCGGCAATCACCGGACGGCCGCTGGCGAGCAGATTGCCCAGCTTTGACGGCAGCACGATGTCCTTGACGCCCCGCTTCTGTGGCACCACGGCCACGTCGGCGGTGGCCAGCAGCTCAGACAGCCGTTCCATCGGCTGCAGTGGCTGAAACTGGACATTATCGAGCCTCATCTCGCGGGCCCGTTCCATCAGCAGCGGTTTCTCGCCGCCGTCGCCCACGATCACAAACACGATGTCACGCATCTCCCGAAGGTCCGCGGCCGCTTCCAGCAGGCTGTCCAAGCCCTGCTTCACACCCATGTTTCCTGAATAGAGCACGACGAACCTGGAACCGAGGTTCCACTCGCGCCGATACCAGGTATCCGTCTCCATCGGGGACACCAGGTCATCGTGCGCCCAGTTGCGGAACAGGATGAGCTTCTCACGCGGCACCCCCTTGGAAGTGATCCTTTCCAGCATGGCGTAGCTGATCGTGGACA
>JANNNQ010000292.1:0-9807 GCA_031398625.1 Pseudomonadota bacterium | reverse complement strand
CTATGTCATGCGGGCACAGCGTACCGATGCGATGTCGGCCCTGCTGCGGGTGGCAGCCGCACAGGAGAAGTTCTACCTGCAGAACAACCAGTACACCGATGATCTCGATGCTCTCGGCATTCCCGGAACCGAGAACGGGTGGTATGACCTCGCCATCGACAACACCGATGTCGCCAGGGATTTCACGGTGACAGCAACCGCAGCGTCGGGGGGCGCCCAGGAAAGCGACAGTCACTGCGCTACATTCTCCCTGACGTCTACAGGCGTGAAGACAGCGACCAATACGGACTGCTGGCGTTGACGCCGCTGGCTGCCGTTACGTAGGACCGTACCCTGTAGCTCTGTCAGCGGATTCCTAGCCTCGGCAAGAGCTGGAATTTCCCGGTTTTTTTCTGTCGCCGTCTGCCGACGACTCATAACATAAGCTTTATTGCACCGCTCCAATCTTGTATTCTTCGCTCCGACTCGGCGTCGGGTCAGTATCCACGACTGATTCGAGGCGATTCGTGATGCCGGAGCAATCTGGCCACGGGGAGTTGCAGAAGAAGCTTTTTGGTTGATCCCAAGTCTGACCCAGCAAGAGGGGAACGAAGATGAAAAATATTGTTGCCAACACCCTGAAGGTGGGCGTCGCTGCCCTCTTCCTCGTCACTGCATCCGGTTGCGTCACCAGCGCCCAGCTGGCTGAAGTGCGCGCGGTCGCTGACAAGGGCGTGCAGGACGCCGCTGCTGCCAAGGCTGCTGCCGATGCTGCTGCGAGCGCCGCTGCCGCTGCCCGTACGGCTGCGGACGGTGCGCAGAATGCCGCCAATCGCGCGTTGACCGCCGCCCAGGCCAGCCAGGCCTGCTGCGACGCCACCAACGAGAAGATGGACCGCATGTTCCAGCAGTCGCAGTCGAAGTAGTTCGACTGTAGGCCGGATTGCCGGCAGACGCCGCGGGTGCCCCCGCGGCGTTTTCATTTCCGGAACCGGGTTGGGAGGCGGGCCCCGCAGTCATCACCGTGGACTAACCGCAATCGGTATGGACAGATCCGAACCGCAGGACCCGCGGCGCGAAGTGTACCAGCGGTCCCTGGAAACGCCCCGGGGAAGTTGAGTCTGGAAACAGCGCATCACCGCCGGACCGCAGGGATGCAACGAGACCCTAGAACGAAGGATTTTCGTTCTGGGCGACGACCGACGGCGCTTCAGCAAGCACCTCGGGAACGCCCGACGCCTTGCGGAACACTGCTTCTGCACTGGCCCAATCGAGCTGGACAGAGCGAGCCTGCGTGGCGGCAACCAGCGCCCGGGTCAGCTCTGTCAGGCTGGGTGGCTCAAGCTCGGGCTGCCCCTTCAACGGCCCATGCACCTCGAGATAAAGCGTGTCGGCGAGCCAGCCCATCTTGCTCGGCTGGTGCAGGATGCGGACGGAGGTCTGCACTGGCACCTGCTGGAACACATACTCAATGTCTTCAGGGAACATCCGGATGCAGCCGTGCGTAACCTGCATGCCGACGCCCAGGGGATTGTTGGTGCCATGAATCAGATAGGCACCCCCCGGGATCCCGAGGCGCATCGCGTACTCGCCCAGGGGATTATTCGGCCCCGGAGGAACCGCGCGCGCGAGAAACCGTCCCTGTGCCGCATGTTCTGCACGCACCGACTCGGGGGGATACCAGGTCGGCCGGGCGCGCTTGTCGACGACGCGGGTGACTCCCAACGGGGTTTTCCAGTCCATCTTCCCGACGCTGACCGGATACGTTTGCACCGTGGCAGGTTCGCCCGCCTTGGGTCTGGGGTAGTAATAGAGGCGGTGCTCCGCGATATTGACCACGATGCCTTCGCGGGGCGCATCGGGCAGGATGAATCGCGAAGGAATCGTGACCCGGGTACCCGCACCCGGGACCCATGGATCAACTCCGGGATTGGCTGCGGCTATCTCTTCATAGCCGATACCGAACCGCCGGCCGATTTCGAGGAGGGTGTCCTCAAACCGGGTCTCGACGTACTGGATCTCGCCAATCACCGAGTCGCCGTTTTCCGGCAATGGATAAGTGGCCGCAGTCGCCAGCGGCCCCAAGCCTAACGCAACCAGCAAGAAGGCTGCTTTGACAGTCCCGGATCCCATCACTTTCATGAACTTGAGCGTCAACATGCGGCGGAGTCTAGCAGCATTGCCACGCACCTTCGGCCTCAAGCCGGTCACAATTTGATCAACGCACGCCAAGGATCAGTACCGAATCAGGGCGGAACCCCAGGTAAATCCGCCACCGAACGCTTCCAACAGCAGCAGTTCGCCCCTCTTGATCCGCCCATCACGAACACCGGTATCGAGGGCTAGCGGGACTGACGCGGCCGAGGTATTCCCCTGGTCCTGGACGGTCACGATGACCCGCTCCATGGGCAGGTCGAGCTTCTTCGCCGTTGCCGTGATGATCCGGAGGTTGGCCTGGTGAGGGACGAGCCAGTCGATCGCCGACTTCTCCAGGTGATTCGCCTCCAGGGTCTCATCGACGATCTGCCCGAGCGTGTTGACCGCCACCTTGAAGACTTCGTTGCCCTTCATGATGACGCAGCTCTGGTTGGTCACCGTGGGATCGGATTTCTTCGAAACGCCGGTCGGAACGTACAGCAGGTTCGCATAGGCGCCGTCCGCATGGATGTGCGTCGAGATGATCCCGGGTTCCTCTGCGGCCTTCAGGATGACTGCTCCCGCCCCATCGGCGAACAGGACGCAGGTCGTCCGGTCGGTCCAGTCGACGATCCGGGTCAGCATGTCGGCGCCGATGACCAACGCGCAATTCGCC
Organism: Pseudomonadota bacterium; assembly: GCA_031398625.1. Lineage (GTDB taxonomy): Bacteria > Pseudomonadota > Gammaproteobacteria > Steroidobacterales > Steroidobacteraceae > CAIUGU01. The sequence continues at coordinate 7,016 of JANNNQ010000292.1, read as the reverse complement.
CCACCGGTACGGATGAAGCGATCCGCCACGCTCAGTCCATAGATGAATCCGGAGCATGCCGCCTCGAGCTGGATCGCCGGGGGACCATGGATCCCGAGCCGCGCCTGCAGCAGGCAAGCCGTGTTCGGGAAAACGAGATCGGGGGTCGTCGTGCCGAGGACGATCAGGTCGATTTCCTCAGGCCCGACTCCAGCTGCCTCCATCGCGCGCAGGGCAGCCTGCTCGGCCATGTCGCAGGTCGTCTGTTCCGGCGCTGCGATATGCCGACGCTCGATGCCGGTCCGCGTGCGAATCCACTCGTCCGTGGTGTCGACGATCTTCTCAAGGTCGAAATTGGTCAGCACCTTCTCGGGAAGGTAACTGCCGGTGCCTGCAATTCGGGAATGCATTTTCTTAGTGGGTCTGCGTAGGTTGGGCTGCGAGCAGCTGACTGATCTCAGTGGGGACGCCCTTGCGGGCTTCAACGAGTCCGACGCGGATCGCGTGGGCGAACGCGACAGCATCGGCCCCGCCATGGCTCTTGATCACCACACCCGTGAGGCCCACCATGCTGGCGCCGTTGAGAGTGCGGGTATCGAAACGCTGCCGGATGGCCTTGAGTGCAGGCCAGGACACCAGCGCGCCCAGCCGCCTCAATGGGTTGCGAGTGTATTCGGTACGCAGCGCACCGACCAGCATCGAGGCCACCCCCTCCATGGTCTTCAGGGCGATGTTGCCCGTGAAGCCGTCCGTGACCACGACATCGACTTCTCCGGTGAAGATGTCGTTGCCTTCCACGAAACCGATGTAGTTCAGCGAGCTTTGCCCAAGCAGGGCTGCCGCCTGCTGCACGGTTTCGTTGCCCTTCAGTTCTTCCTCGCCGATGTTCAGCAGCCCGACCCGCGGACGCTCGATACCATGCATGTCAGCGGCCACTACCGAGCCCATGACCGCGAACTGCAGCAGGTGTTCGGCGGTGCTGTCCGCATTGGCGCCCAGGTCCAGCATGTGCGTATGGCCGGTGCGCGAGGGGATGCGGGCAAGAATCGCCGGACGATCGATTCCCGGGACCGTCTTCAGCACGAACCGCGCCGTCGCCATGAGGGCACCGGTATTGCCGGCGCTAACGCAGGCGTCTGCTGTTCCTGCTTTCACGAGGTCGATGGCCACCCGCAGGGAAGAATCCTTCTTCTTGCGCAGGGCGTCCTGTGGACGCTCGTCCATGGTCACGACCTGGGAAGCTTCCCTGAAGGTGAGTCTCTCGTCGAACGAAGCACCCCCCAGGAGAGGCTCGATGCTGTCCCGGCGGCCAACGAGCGTTATTGCCAGTTCCGGCTCGGAACGCAGCACCTGCAAGGCGGCGGGGACGGTAATCGCAGGGCCGTAATCGCCGCCCATGGCGTCGATGGCAATGGTGATACGCCTGGTCACGGCGAAGCCAGTCAGCTGACAGCCAGCGGGTAATCTGGCGTGCCCGGAGGAAATCCGGGCAGGGTGAACGCAGCTATTCCTGCTCTTCCTCGACGCGGCTCTCGATCACTTTCTTGCCACGATAGAAACCATCGGGCGTGATGCGGTGACGGAGATGCGTCTCCCCCGAAACGGGATCGACGGAAAGCGCCGGACGCTTGAGACCGTCGTGCGAGCGATGCATACCGCGCTTGGAAGGGGTCTTTCTGCTTTTCTGGACTGGCATGGTCGTTACTCTGCTTATCGTAGCTCAACGCGGTCAGTGCTTGTTCAGCAGGTCCCGCAGGTTTTCAAAAGGCCGGTGGCGCCGCTCTCCTTCAGGAGGAGCCTCGTCACCCGCTGCATCCGTTTCCACTTCGGCCGGCGCGCAGGCCGCATCATGCATCGGCACGAGTGGCAGCGCGAGCAGGACTTCTTCTTCGGCAAGCCAGCGCAGATCGAGCCGGGTTGCATCCGCCACGACGGGCTCACGATCCTCCGGCAACTCATTTGCGGCTGCATCGGTGCCCAGTACCGCGAGCATGCTGTCGGAGATCACCGGCACCTCCACCGATTGCAGACACCGCTGGCAGATCAGCACCACCTTGCCCTCGAGATGCGTTTCAACGGCAACTCCCGTCTCGGCCGACCCGAAGCGAAACTCCACTGCCATTTCCGTCCCTGGCAACGCCCCCGCCAACTTCACTCGCGGCAAGTCCTGCAGCGAGTAGCCGCGCAGGACTGCAGCGGCGCGGCCGGCAAGCAGGGTGGCATCGACAGGATCGTCCGGGGTGTCCGGCATGGGGCGCGTATCATAGGCACCGCTTGCGGGCATGTCAAAGATTTTCCCGCGTTAAACCCTTGTTTTTCCAGAGAGATAACCTTACGGACCCGCAAATTCATGAGCCTGCCCCCTGCCCGTACCGGCCTGCCCCTGGTCCTCGCATCCACTTCCCGGTATCGCCGCCTGTTGCTGGAACGACTGGGGCTTCCCTTCGTCACCTGCGGCTCGGATGTCGATGAGCAGCGCGGCCCGGATGAAGATGCACTTTACTTGGCGCAGCGCCTCTCCCGCGAGAAAGCCGCCGCCGTGGCCGCCCGCTACCCCAACAGCCTGATCGTGGGGTCCGACCAGGTCGCGGTCAGGGGCAGGGTGATTCTCGGCAAACCCGGAACCCGGGAACGTTGCATCGAGCAACTGCGGGATGCCAGCGGCCAGCGGGTCGTCTTCCACACCGGAGTCCAGGTGCTGGATACGCGAACCGGCCGCCAGGACAGTCACGTCGATACCACCACGGTGACTTTTCGTACGCTTTCCGACGCCGAAATTCGGCGCTATGTCGATGCCGACCAACCATTCGACTGTGCCGGCGGATTCAAATGCGAGGCGCTCGGTATTGCCCTGTTCGACCGGATCGATTCCCAGGATCCCACCGCCCTGATGGGGTTGCCGCTGATCTGGCTGTGCGGGGCACTGCGCCGGTCCGGGGTCGAGATCCCCTGAACACGAGAGCCAGGGCTCCCTTCAGCGTGATTTGCCGTGCTGTTCGAGCCGGCTTAAGACCTGCTTCAGCTCTTCATCCAGCGGCGCGCTGATGCTGAAGGGCTCATCGGTCCCGGGACGCGTGAATCCCAGTGAGTGGGCATGCAGGAACATCCGCCCGAGACCGAATGCCTTGAGCGCCGTGTTGGCTTCGCGATCGCCATATTTGTCGTCACCGGCGACCGGGTGCCCTGCCGCAACCGCGTGCACGCGGATCTGGTGGGTACGCCCGGTGCCGATCTCGACTTCCATCAGCGTCGACAGCGACCCGAAAAATTCGAGCGGCTTGAAGCGGCTCAAGGCTGTCTGCCCCTCGGGATGGACCTTCACCACCCGCTCGCCTCCCTGTCGCAGGTTCGTCTGCAAGGCGAGCTCGATTCGCTTGGTCCCCAGCGTCCAACGTCCCGCCACCAGCGCGAGATACTTCTTCTCCATTTCCCGCTCACGCAGCCGCGCATGCAATTCACGCAAGGCAGCCCGGCGTTTGGCTAGCAGCAGGCACCCGCTGGTATCCCGATCGAGCCGATGCACGAGTTCCAGTTCAATCAACTCAGGCCGCGCTGCCCGCAGCGCTTCAATCACGCCAAAAGACTGGGCGCTGCCCCCGTGAACCGCAATTCCGGCCGGCTTGTTCACGATGAGGAGATCGCGGTCTTCATGGATGACCGCTGCCTGCAGCACGGCCTGCAAGGACCGGGAGGGTTTCTGCGGAGTCGCGCCCTGCTCGATGCGGATGGGCGGCAGCCGGACCCGGTCCCCGGCGACCAGCCGGTACTCCGGCTTGGCGCGCTTGCCATTGACCCGCACCTCGCCTTTGCGGAGGACGCGGTAGACATGGCTCTTGGGAACCTGCTTCAAGACGCGCAGCAGGAAGTTATCGATTCGCTGGCCCGAATCGCCCTCGGCCGCCTCTATATAGGAGACGCGCGCACCTACCGGCGCCTCGCCGGCCTCGGGACGCCCGGTCACGCCCGCCCCTTATCGAACCTGCCGGTTGAATCGACGTAAGCCATTGATTGAAGGGAGACTGTCCTGATATAGTCCCGCGCGGAACACGTCGAGGCGCGCTTTGCCATGCAGTTCGCGCCCCGATTCACACGCGGTAGCCTTGAGGCTTGAGGTAGCTGAGGGCGCCGCATCTTAGTTGGTTCTGAACAGTCAGACCATCGCTCGGCCGCAGACGGATCGGTGCCGGACCCGCAACTCGGGCTTCGGGTCGGTCAAAACGCTAACCGGGCGGGATGCCAGGAATCCGGCAGGATCTGTAACACGCGCTGGCCTTTGAGGTCCCGCGCCTATGACAAATCGGATGATTTCATTCCCCGATCAATCCTTGCTGCTAGAGCTGGCGCCGTCCGTGCGCAGTGCTGTGGCCCCAACCCTGATGACAGAAGGGGCCCATGAAACGAATGCTTGTCAATGCAACCCAGGAAGAGGAGTTGCGCGTAGCGCTGGTTGACGGCCAGCGCATTTACGATCTGGATGTCGAATTACCCTCACGGGAACAGAAAAAAGCCAACATCTACAAAGGCCGCATCACCCGCGTCGAGCCCAGCCTCGAAGCGTGTTTCGTCGAGTACGGCGCCGAGCGCCATGGCTTCCTGCCGCTGAAGGAAGTCGCGAAGGAATACTTCAAGACGCAGGCCGCCGCGAGCGGCAAGCTCAACATCCGCGAACTGGTCAACGAAGGCCAGGAAATCATCGTCCAGGTCGAGAAAGAAGAACGCGGCACCAAGGGCGCTGCGCTCACCACCTTTGTCAGCCTGGCCGGTCGTTTCCTGGTCCTCATGCCCAACAATCCCAGGGCCGGCGGTGTTTCGCGCCGCATCGAGGGTGAGGACCGCGACCAGCTGCGCGAAGCCCTCGAGCAGGTGGATATCCCGGAAAGCATGGGCGCCATCGTCCGTACCGCGGGAGTCGGCCGGTCAGCAGAAGAACTGCAGTGGGACCTCGCGAACCTACAGGAAGTCTGGAAGGCGATCATCGAAGCCGCGGAAACCCGCCCCTCCCCGTTCCTGATCTACCAGGAATCGAAGGCCATCATCCGGGCCCTGCGCGATTACCTCAACGACGATATCGGCGAGATCCTCGTCGACAGCAAGGAAATCTTCGCCGAGGCCCAGGAATACATGCAGCGCTTCATGCCGGCAAGCTTGCGCAAGCTGAAGCTGTACGAAGAGGATGTCCCGCTGTTCACGCGGTTCCAGATCGAGAACCAGATCGAGTCTGCGCACTCGCACAAGGTCCACCTGCCCTCCGGCGGCTCGATCGTCATCGACCCGACTGAAGCGCTGGTGTCGATCGACATCAACTCGGCCCGCGCCACCCGCGGCGGCGACATCGAAACGACCGCCTTCAATACCAACCTGGAAGCAGCGGACGAGATTGCCCGCCAGCTCCGCCTGCGCGATCTTGGCGGCCTCATCGTCATCGACTTCATCGACATGCTGTCGCAGAAAAACCAGCGCGCGGTGGAAGACCGGCTGCGTGATGCGGTCAAGCAGGACCGTGCCCGCATCCAGATCGGCAGGTTGTCCCGCTTCGGGCTGCTCGAGATGTCGCGCCAGCGGTTGCGTCCGTCAATCAGCGATGCCACGCATATCGCCTGTCCCCGCTGCTCCGGCATGGGCAGCATCCGAGGTGTCGAATCGCTCGCCCTCGCGCTGCTGCGCCTCATCGGTGAAGAAGCCCGCAAAGACCGCACCTCCAAGGTCATTGCCCAGCTGCCCGTCGACGTCGCGACCTACCTCATGAATGAGAAGCGTGAGTGGCTGCACAACATCCAGGCCAAGGGCGGCGTCGAGGTCATCCTGGTCCCGAACAAGTACATCGAAACGCCGGCCTACGACATCCGTCGCGTTCGCGATGATGAAACCCAGCTGCTGGAGAACAGCATCGTCAGCCACCAGCTTGCGATCCAGCCGACCGTCGACGTGGACGGGATTGCCAACCGCAATGAAGCCAGGGCCGCAGCCCCAGCGCCCGCGGTCACCAGCGCCGTGGCAAGCCTCCCACCACCGCCCAGCATTGCGCTCGAAACGGCGGCGCCCCCGGCCGCTCCGGTGGAACAGATCGGCATCTTCGTGCAGTTGTGGCGGTTCTTCTTCGGTGGTGCTGGCCAGCCGCCTGCTGAAGAAAAGAAGCCCGCGAGCGAGCCTCGCCCGGATCGCAGCCGGGATGCCCGCCCTGACCGCGGCAGGAATCGGGACCGCGACTCGCGGCCGCGTGACGAACATCGCGGCGATCGTGATCGCAACCAGCGCGGCAACGAGCGCCGTCCGGATGGACGTCGTGACCGGCCGCGTGAAGAGCGCAGGCCCAATGAACAAGGGCATCGCGAGCGACAGCGGCCACCGGTTGCGGCGGGTGCAGAAGTCCAGGCACAGTCGGCGCCTGCTCCGAAACCAGCGCCGGTCCAGGCGCCTAACCCGGCAGGCAACCCGGGAAACCAGAACACCCCGCCGCGCCCCGACCGACCTGATCGGCCCGATCGGCCAGAAGGTCAGGCGGATGGCAGTCGCGAGGCTCGCGGCGAACGGACAGGTCGCTCACGCCGCGGTGGTCGCCGGCGTCGCGGCCGCGGTGGCCGGGGTGGCGATGAGGCGGGTGGCAATCCGGGCACACCGCAGGGGCAGGATGAATCGCGGAGTGATGGGGGAGAGCCTTCATTCGAGCAGGGCTCGCCTGCCGCCGCGGCGCATTCGGGCGGTGATTCCGGCAACGAGCGGTCCGCAGTTCCAACCGAATCGCAGCGCAGCTTCGAGCTGGCGCCGCCTCCGGCAGCGGCACGCGCAGAAGAACGGCCGAGCGAACCCCGCCCGAGTGAATCGGCGGCCAGTGGCAGCGGCGAGTCCCGCACAGTCTGGTCGAGCACCCCGAGCGGCGGCTCCATGTCGTTCGGTCCGGACCGCGACCCTAACCGCGAATAGTTGCAACACCAGGCGCCGGAGACTGCTCCGGCGCCTGTTTCATTGTCACTTCGCCTGGCGATTCGCGAGTTCCTGCAGCAGCCCTTCCGTGGCTACCTCCAGCAGATCGAGCACGA
>JANNNQ010000282.1:0-3957 GCA_031398625.1 Pseudomonadota bacterium | reverse complement strand
ACTGGAAGAAGGGCGACGAGTTCCTCAAGGCCGCCTGAGTCAGTTTCCAGGACGCAGTACGAAATCCTGAACCACGGAGAGCACGGAGGACACGGAGGAAAGACAAGGACAAACATACAATGGAGAGTGAGATTGTCCGGTCGGTAGATGCCACGACCAAGCCAGAAGTGGTGACACAGGATTGCTATCGTCAACCCCGCCTCCGTCTCCATTTTTCCTTTCTCGGTTTTCCTCCGTGTCCTCCGTGGTTCAGGAATCAGCAAAACAAAGAAAGGACGCAACAATGTCGATCCAGACTCTGAAAGACAGGCTGCCGGACTACGCCAAGGACCTGAAGCTGAACCTTGGTTCGCTGGCCGCCGAAACCGTACTGAACGACACGCTGAAGGCCGGCACATTCGTGGCTTCGGCCATCGCTTCGCGTAACCCGCAGGTGATTGCCGCCATGATTGCGGAGTTCGGGCCGAAGCTGGCACCGGCCGACCTCACCGCAGCGAAGGCCGCTGCCGCGATCATGGGTATGAACAACGTCTACTACCGTTTCCTGCATTTAGCGGAGAACGAGGAGTACTCGCGCCTGCCCGCGAAGCTGCGCATGAACGTGATCGGCTCGCCGGGAACAGCCAAGGAGAATTTCGAGCTGTGGTCGCTCGCGGTTTCGGCCATCAACGGCTGCGGCCTTTGCATTACCGCGCACGACAAGGTGGTGCGCGCGGCTGGCATTACGACAGAGCAGGTGCAGGCCGCGGTCCGCATAGCGGCGGTCGTGCATGCAGTCTCGGTAACGCTTGAAGGTGAGGCCGTGGCAGCTGAATCCGTGCTGGCTCAGGCAGCCTGACAACGCTGTCGCTGCAACAATGAAGCCGCGGGCGTGCCCGCGGCTTTTTCTTTTTCCAGGAGGGCAGGAAAACCGTGCGCTACGCTCTCTGGCCGGGGCGACGGTCTCCGGATTGAAGCCCACTTCTTTCATATAGAGGGCAAGCACGTGGTCCATGCTTCCCGCGTGCGTTGCAAACCACTCCGCGACGGCGCGCGCCAGAACGGGGCCGAACCGGGTTTCGCCGGCGGCCGCGCGCTTGCGAACTTCATAAGCCACCTGCAGCACGCCCTGATGGTCGTTCACGTGGCATTCGGTCGGCGGAAAAGACATTTTTTCCATCCAGCGCTGCTCCTGGCTGAAATGCGCTTCGGTGTGGGCGATGAACTCGTCGAGCACGGCAAGCACCTGCGTCTCAGGCGCATCGGCCAGGCGGTTCAGCAACTCTATGAACTCTCGATGGGTCTCATCCATGACGCCCCGGTCGAGCGTCAGGGTTTCGTTCCATTCCATGACCGGCATGGCCATTCCCCAGGATAAATCGATGCCTGCATTGTACCTGCCGCCCGGCTGGCGTCGGACCAGGGTTTGATTTCGGTCAAACCGGCATCTGGCGGCTTGCCTACACTTAATCCATCGTCCGAAGGAGCAGCCCATGAAGTCCTACACCGAGATAACCTCTGACATCAACAAAGGCATTGCCAAGCTCAAGGAAGGCGCTCCCGACGCGATGGCCGGCTTCGGCGCCCTCGCCAGGAGCGCCATGAAGGCAGGAACGCTGGCAGTCGAGCAAAAGGAACTGATCGCCCTGGCCATCGGCGTTGCCGGACACTGCGATGGTTGCATCGGTTTTCACGCCAAGGCGCTGGCCCGCTTGGGTTGCGCCCGCGATCACGTCATGGAAGCACTGGCTGTCGCGGTCTACATGGGCGGCGGCCCGGCGCTGATGTACGCCGCCGATGCGATGCACGCTTTCGACGAATTCCATACTGAAGCCATTCCGCGTCAGGCCGAATCCGCAGCCTGATTCCCCAAGCTTCACCGGATGCCTGTGCCGTTCTCCGGCACCGTACCGTTTGCATTCGGTACGCCACCGGACGAAACTTGCCGCACCTGCGGTTGCGATTCCGATTCGCGCACCGGCGAAAGCGCGTGCGACCGGAAGGGTCGGACCGCACCCCCTTGCAGAACCCGTCCCGCGATGCCTGAACTGCCCGATATCGTCGTTTACATCGAAAGTCTCGAATCCCGAGTCAGGGGGAAAGTTCTGCACCGCCTCAGGTTGCTCAATCCTTTCATCCTGCGTACAGCGGTCCCGCCGATTTCCGCGTCAGAGGGGAAGAAAGTTCTCGCCTTGCGCCGCCTTGGCAAACGCATCGTGCTCAAACTGGAGGGCAACTTGTTCCTGGTGATCCACCTGATGATCGCCGGCCGGTTGCGCTGGACCGATGGCCCGGTAAAACCCAAGGTTACGGGCAGGATGGGGCTGGCGCTGCTGGAATTCGAAAGCGGCACATTGACGCTAACCGAAGCCGGGACCACGCGTCGGGCCTCCCTGCACCTGGTCGAAGGCGAAACCGCACTGGGCGCGCTGCACGTACCCGGGATGGAAGTCCTGGAGGCCGATCTCGCGTCATTTTCCCGGCAGCTCAAGGCGGACAATCACACGTTGAAACGGGCGCTGACCAATCCGCAAATCTTCAGCGGCATCGGCAACGCCTATTCGGACGAAATCCTGCATCGTGCCAGGCTGTCCCCGATCGTGATGACGCATAAGCTCGGCGACGAGGAGATTGCGGTGCTATTCGAGGCGATACGCTCCACCCTGAACGAGTGGACCGACCGCCTGAGAAAGGAGACCGGCGGAAAATTCCCCGATAAAGTCACCGCCTTCCGCGAAGGAATGGCGGTGCACGGACGCTACGGCCTGCCCTGTCCTGTTTGCGGCTCACCGGTGCAGCGCATCGTCTACGGCGACCACGAGACCAATTACTGCGCGCGCTGCCAGACGGGCGGCAAAGTGCTGGCGGACCGCGCCCTGTCGAAGCTCCTCAAGAAAAGCTGGCCACGATCCATCGACGACCTCGACCAGGACGTGCCAAAAGCTGGTCCGAAATAGAGAAGGAGAGGCATGGCCTCCCCCAAAGACAGAGCCGCATCCGCTCGGGAGAGCGATTTGCGTCTGCAGAGCCGACACCACCGCGCACTGCGGCCTTAGCGATAGCCGCCCGACGCCGTGATTCTTTCCCCTTTCAGTCGGAGGTCTTTGGAGGCTGCCATGGTCGAAGCCCAAAGCCGGTGGAATTCAGGGGAACGAAGGCAGCATATCTGCGAATGCCTTCGCTGTATTCGCTGAACGGCGGCGATTCGTCGTGCTGGTTCGGGCAGTACGCCATTCGTGCAAGCCCGACACCAGCTTTGCGCCTCAAAAAAAGCCCGGACTCAAGAGCCCGGGCAAGGGAGAGAAGCGTAAATCTCGGTCGAGCGGTCAGCGCGCCGCGGCGAAGGTGGTACCGGTCATGCGGGCGTACTGGCCGCAGACCTTGTCTACCAGGGCGTTGTCCGCCACATCGTCGGATGCCGGGTAGTGGGTCACATAATTCACCCGGTCGGCCCACACCGTCTGGCCGCCGCCAAACTGCCCCGACTGCATCGACCACTGGATGTAGCCCAGCGCGCGCTTGTCGCAGGCAAAGCTGTAGAGCAGCACCTTGGAGCGGTGCGGGTACATGTCGCCGAGGCTCTCGGTCTGGTTGTAGCTGTGGATCACCCAAGCGCGCACGTCTCCGTTGGAGGCATGCACACTGTCGCGATCGACCAGCACGGTCTGGGTCTCGGTGGTGGCCACCGCACTCCACTCCACGGCTGCGGCGGGGAGGCTGCCCAGGGCGAGGGCAGCTACGGTGGAAACCAGGGCCAGTTTGGCAACTTTGACTTGGGCTGCTTTCATGTTCGTCTCCTTGGGTGGGTTGTGGATCGGGTTGCTTGTCTGTTCGCTCCAGGCATCTGCCCTTCGCACGATTCCAGAATAGTCCGGTACGCCTCGCCGTTCTGTTAGCCCTGTCGCACACCCGCTGTGAGGAATTCACACCCCGCACGGTCCATAAGGGCGCCTTGGCAATCCTCACAGCCGGCATATC
>JANNNQ010000268.1:0-3330 GCA_031398625.1 Pseudomonadota bacterium | reverse complement strand
CCCGCGCTCGCGGGAGGCGGGCAAGTCATTCCGGTTCGAAGGCCGGGCCGCTGGGCGCGCGCAAGCCCGACGAGTCGCCGGGGCCCGACGAGTCGCCTGGGCCCGAACGGCGGCCGCCGCGGCGTCGACGGCGGGGGCGCGGGTCGCCGCGGTCGAGCGCGGCTCCGTGATCCATTCCGGCGCCAGCCCCAGTCTGAGCGCCGCCTCCAACGGCGGCGTCCGGTCCGGCCTCTCCCTCGCCCGCGCCCGGCCCGCCCGTCAGCGCGCGGCGGTAGCGGTCGCGCCAGCCTTCGTAGAGGTCCCAACCCTGCCCGCGCGCGGCGACGCGCAGGCGGTAGAGCTCGAGCGCTTCGGGAAAATCCTCGCTGCGCAAGAACATCAGCGGGCGGAAGCGTTTCGACGACGCCTGCGTGAAACGTCGCTGCTGGAAGACGATGCGCCGCGCCCGCGCGGTCTCGCGCCGCGGGAGCCGCGTCTGGAACGCGATCGGTTCGAGCACCTCGCCGGTGACGGTCAAGAGGTCGGGCGGCGGGCCAGGACCCTCGCGCGTCGCCGGGTCGGCCTCGCGCTCGATGATCCGCAGGAAGAGCAGCGCGATGCACACGCCCGTGCTGGGCACGAAGCCCTGGTGCACGTCGGCGTCGAGCGCTTCGAGGAGCCGCCAGAACGTTTCGCCTCGCGGTTGCGCGGCCGGGTCGTCGGGGTGGCCCAGGAACTGGTCGACCGCCGGCAGGATCACGGCCAGCGCGCCGCTCGCGCGCAACATGCGGAATGCGCCCAGCGCGCTGCCGCTGCGCAAGAGGCGCAGGATCTCCTCGAGCACGCGCGGCGGCGCGGATCGGGCGAGCCGCGGCGCGTTGTCGATCATCGACTCCCACGTGCGCTCGTCGATGCGGAACCCGAGGCGCGTCGCGAACTTGATCGCGCGCAGGATGCGCACCGGGTCCTCGGCCATGCGCTTTCGCGGATCGCCGATGGTGCGCAGCACGCCGCGCTCGATGTCGTCGATTCCTCCGACGTAGTCGAGGATCACGCCGCGCAGCGGATCCAGGAAGAGCCCGTTCACGGTGAAATCGCGGCGGCGCGCGTCCTCCTCGGCCGTGCCGAACTCGTTGTCTTCCGTGATCAGGAGGTCATCCAGGGCGGCGCTCGTGTCCTGCGCGTCGAGCGGCACGGCTTCGTCCTCGAGCGCTTCGCCGTCGCCCAGATCGGCCTCCGCACCGAGCGGGTTGCTGCGGAACGTGGCCGTCTCGACGATGTGCTGCCCGTAGACAACGTGGACCAGCTTGAAACGCCGCCCGATCACGCGCGCGTTGCGGAAGAGGCGTTTGATCTGCCGCGGATGCGCGTCGGTGGCGACGTCGAAGTCCTTGGGCGTGCGTCCGATCAGAAGGTCGCGCTACGTCTACTTCCCCGCAGAGTCTCTTGCCTCAAGGACTCTGCGGCATCGAGCCCACTCAATCAGTCTAGAAGTTCTTGCCAGGAAAATACGCTGTCTCCCCTAACTCCTCTTCAATGCGAATAAGCTGATTGTATTTGGCCATCCGGTCAGAACGCGAGGCAGAGCCGGTCTTGATCTGGCCTGTATTGAGGGCTACCGCGAGGTCGGCAATCGTGCTGTCCTCAGTCTCCCCGGAGCGATGAGACATCACACTCTTGTATCCGTTTCTCCGCGCCAGGTTTACCGCATCGATCGTCTCAGTAAGCGATCCTATCTGGTTGACTTTGATTAAAATCGAGTTCGCGATGCCGTCCTCAATTCCTTTTTGCAGACGCATTACATTCGTAACGAAAAGATCGTCGCCTACGAGCTGTACTTTGTCACCAATGCTTTCCGTGAGTTGCTTCCAGCCCGCCCAGTCGTCCTCGGCCATCCCGTCTTCAAGGGAAATGATAGGATACTTCTTCGCCCAGGTAGTCCAGTAATCAGCCATCTCCGCAGGCTTTAGCTTCTTGCCAGATGACTTCTTAAAGTGATAAAGCTTCGCCTTCGCGTCGTAGAATTCTGAAGCAGCAGGATCAAGAGCGATAAACATGTCAACCCCGGGCTTGAAGCCAGCCTTTTCGATCGCCTTTAGTACCACCTCGATAGCTTCCTCATTTGAGGCGAGGTTTGGCGCAAATCCGCCTTCGTCACCTACGTTGGTCGAAAGACCCTTGTCGTGCAGAACTTTCTTAAGGGTATGAAATACTTCAGTACCCATTCGAAGCGCTTCAGAAAAGGTAGAGGCCCCTACAGGCATGACCATAAACTCCTGAAAGTCAATGGCATTATCGGCGTGACTTCCACCATTCAAAATATTCATCATCGGTACAGGCATCGTGTTAGCGCTTACTCCGCCGATGTACCGATACAAGGGCATTCCCGCTTCCATAGCGCCAGCCTTGGCGACTGCGAGAGATGTTCCAAGGATCGCATTCGCGCCGAGCTTCCCCTTGTTTGGCGTACCGTCCAGCTCGATCATGATCTTGTCGACCAGGTTCTGCTCGAAAACATCGAAGCCTACAACCTCTGCGGATATCTTTGTATTAACATTTTCCACAGCCTTTAAAACACCCTTGCCCATGAATTTCTTCTTGTCCCCGTCGCGAAGCTCCACCGCTTCGTGTGTTCCGGTGGATGCGCCTGAAGGCACGGCGGCCCTTCCAAAGGCGCCCGACTCTGTGACCACATCAACCTCTATCGTGGGATTTCCGCGACTGTCAAGAATCTGCCGGGCATGAATGCTTTCGATTAAACTCATAGTTTTTGATTTATGGATTGGTGAAATTTAAACACTAACTGCAGCAGGTTCAGCGATGTCCGCGTGGATCAGAGCAATGAACTGGTCAAACAGATAGCGTGAATCGTGTGGACCTGGCGTTGCTTCCGGGTGATATTGAACACAAAATGCCTTTCTGCTCTTCAGACGAAATCCCATGATGGTACCGTCATTTAAATGAACATGTGTGATTTCAACATCTTTATGTCCGCTGATGTCCTCTTCACTCACGGAAAACCCGTGATTCTGAGAGGTCATTTCGCCTTTTCCGCTGATAAGATTTTTCACAGGATGATTCAGTCCGCGGTGCCCATGATGCATTTTGTAGGTTGTTATGCCTATCGCCAGCGCCAGCAATTGATGTCCCAGGCAGATTCCAAAGAGCGGTTTTCCGGTCCCGAGCGCCTTCTTCACTGTCTCTATTGCATATCCCATTGCCGCAGGGTCGCCCGGTCCATTGGAAATAAAATATCCGTGCGGCCACCGGCAATCGCCTGGGCGTGCCCATGCATGGCGACTCGCCGTGGCTGCTGGTCGAGGCCTTCGCCGATGTGCAGCCGACGGTGGC
>JANNNQ010000214.1:0-1760 GCA_031398625.1 Pseudomonadota bacterium | reverse complement strand
CAGCGCGCGCTGCAGGTCCGGGATATTCATTCGTCACACTCCTTTGTTCGTTGTTCGATGAGGTCTCGGTAAAGCGTGAGTTGGCGGATGAGAGGATCAACCTGTCGCAGGCTCACCGGTGGTGTTGCGTGCCGCTCAAGGTAGCGGCGCACGAAGCGGTAGTCAGCAATGCCGAGTTCCAGAGCCGCCGCACAGGCTTCTTCCAGCCGGGCGTTGCCATATTTCTTTGCCAGTGACAGGACACCGAGGATGCGGCGGACGGACGGGTCGCCCTCGCGCTCGTGCATGGCCCGGCACATCGCGCCGGTGTTTGTACCGGTCTTGTCTGCCCTTAACAGCAATTGCATCGTGCCCGGAGGCGTGCGTCCGGGGCGATCTTCTTCGTGGATACGATGGCGTCCGCGCGGCTGGCGAAGATGCTCACGAAGGAGCTGGCCATTGCGCGGGTCCACGATCCTGACCTGCAGCGCGTCCCACTGTACCTGCACGCGCCGGCTGATCCAGCCAGGAGGCACGCTGTAGTAAGCTGCCTCGACCTCCACACAGCCGTCCAGATGCACGGTCCGCTCGCCAAACTGGTAGCTGCGGAACGGCTCCAGAGGCAGGGGCAGCATCGCCGGTTTCTCTTCGGCAAACATCGCGGCCACCTGCCGCTTCGTCGTGCCGTGGATGCGCGTGTCGGCCCAGCGCTCTTCCCAGTGGTCCAGATACTCCTGAGCCCGTTCCAGTGATTCGAATCGTTGATTCTTCAGCGGCGTTTTCTGAGCGTGGGCGACGCCTGCTTCGACCTTGCCTTTGCGGTCCGGATCCCGAACGCGGCAGGGCATCGCGATCGCGCCGTAGTGGGCCAGCAGATCCCGGTAAAGCCGGTTCAGTGCGGGATCGTAAATGTCTGGAGTAAGAACACCTTCGCCAAGGTTGTCGAGCACCACGATTCGGGGAGCACAACCAAGTCGCTGAAAAGCGCGTTCGTGCAGTTCAGCCCAGATTTGCGTACTCGACCGGAACGACAGCAGGCGTACCGACTTGCGGCTGTAGCCCAGTGTGAGCACGAACAGACGCGTGCGGCGGTACTTGCCCGTTTGTGGATCGCGCACCATCGGGCCGCTGCCGTAGTCGACCTGCGCTTCTTCTCCAGGCGGTGTCAGGATGACGCAGCGGGCTTCCTGTGGCTTTGCACCGCGGAGTCTCCGGGCATAGCGCTTGACCGTTTCGTAAGCGCCTGTAAAGCCATGCCGATCCACCAGGTCCTGCCAGATCGCCTTCGCATTCCGGCCTCGCGACAGATCCGCTTCGATCTGCTCCCGCCATGGCTCGCACACACTGGCCGAAGCGGTTTTGTCCTTCTCCGGCGCCGAAGAGTCGGTGGTCACCTCATTGGCCGGTTTTGAAATCTCGGTGTCGGCGGTCGGATCGTTGGCCGGTTTTGCCGGCGGCATTCGCCCCCAGCTCCCGGGTGGTCGGACCGCGATGCCCTCTGCCTTCAGATATCCGGCTGCCGTCTCCCGCCGGATTCCCGTTGTTTTCTCAATGCGCCGAAGCGGCCACCCCATCCGGCCGAGCGCGATTACCTGCTTGTCGTTTGTCCTCGCTCAAGACATTGCTCACCTCGGGCGAGCGTATCCCTCGCCTCCGACTTCTGTCCGAGCGTCTCTACTGGATGGCGGATGAGTGGCACTGCGAACGCCCGCGGGGTCGCCAACACTCGTCGTTGAGTGAGTTATTCTGGTTCGGTTATCTGCAAGATACGATCCACTGCC
>JANNNQ010000190.1:0-4006 GCA_031398625.1 Pseudomonadota bacterium | reverse complement strand
GGAAAAAACTCCTCCGTGTAGGTTATGCTAACCCAAGCATCCGACTTGTCCATTTCCATGAGAATCGAGACACCGTCGATCTTGTATGACCGATCACGATTCGAATAACGAAAGCCAGGATGCGACCCTCGACAAGTTGCCGGTCGGCTCCGCGCTGGTTGTTCGGGCGAACCCGGCTGCGGCCGGGTCCAAGAGCTTGGCCATCGACTTCGACAGCGCACTGCAGAGTCTGCTTCGCCAGGACGGCCGTCGAGAGACTCGCTGGGATCAGGGTGCGTCGTGATTGCACGGTTCGCCCGTGCCCTCGTGAGGCTTCCTCGTCGACTGTTGGTCTTACTGCTGCGCGGCTATCGCGCCGTGATCTCTCCCTTGTACGGACCGACCTGCCGGTTCTACCCGTCCTGCTCCGAGTACGCGTTGATCGCGGTGGAGCGGCACGGCGTGCTTCGTGGCGGTCGGCTCGCCGGGTGGCGCTTGGTACGGTGCAATCCGTGGAACCGCGGTGGCGTTGACACCGTTCCTCCGGTCGGGAGCCATGTTCCCTCTCAGGAATGCACTGTTTCCGCTGAGGGCTCGACCGCATCTGCCGGCACGACCCCTGCGCCGTCGTCACTCCGACGTGTTGCCTGAACCGGCGAGGAGCCGATGTCTACAGTCCTGTACCCGCTCGAGTTCATCGTCGCCTGGATAATGGTGGCGTGGCACTCGGTGCTGACTCGCATCGGGTTCCCTGCGGCATCCGGCTGGACTTGGGCGTTGTCCATCGTCGGCCTCGTGATCGTCATCCGGATCGTGCTGATCCCCCTATTCGTCAAGCAGATCAAGGCCTCTCGCGGTCTGCAGCTGGTACAGCCCGAGATCAAGAAGATCCAGGCGAAGTACAAGGGCAAGACGGATCAGGAATCGCGTCAGAAAATGACGCAGGAGACGATGGCGCTCTACAAGGACACGGGCACCAACCCGTTCGCCTCGTGCCTGCCGATCCTGCTCCAGGCGCCGATCTTCTTCGCTCTCTTCCGGGTACTCAACAGCATCTCGAAGGATGACTACTCGATCGGCCCATTGACGAACACCCTTCGTCAACAGGCGGATGCAGCGACGCTCTTCGGAGCGCCGATCTCCGACACGTTCCTCAGCGCGGACGGCCTCTCGACGCAGATCCTCACCGTCATCCTGATCATCTTGATGTCGGCGTCGACCTTCACCACGCAGCGCCAGCTGATGATGAAGAACATGCCGGCCGCGGCGTTGGACAACCCGTTCGCTCAGCAGCAGAAGATCTTGCTGTACGTGCTGCCGCTGGTGTTCGCGGTGTCCGGGGTGAACTTCCCGATCGGCGTCCTGTTGTACTGGTTGACCACGAACGTCTGGTCGATGTGTCAGCAGTTCTACGTGATTCGTCGGATGCCCGCTCCCGGCTCACCGGCGGAGAAGGCGCTGAACGAACGCCGGGCCAAGCACGGAAAGCCTGCCTTGCCGTCGGCGAACGGTGTCTCGCTGACCAAGGAGACCGACGTTCAGGACGGGTCCCAGGACGGGCCGGTCATTGGCCAGCGAGTTCAGCCGAAGAAGCAACCGAAGCGAAAGCGCAGCGGCACGAAATCATCCGGCCCCTCCCGCAGGCCGGGCACAGGACCCTCGTCCGGGCCTTCCTCAGGTCCGACACGGAGTAAATTCACTGAGACGTAGAGTGGTCGAAAGATGACGAAGCGCGATCGGACAGATTCGTTGTCGGGGTTCCGTCAATGCTTCATCCATGACTTGCGAATGAGTGGCGAATGGCCGGGCAGTGCGCGCGAGTGAGGTCCGAGCCGCGGTGAGGAGACTTTGATGAGCAACGGTGAACAGGGTGAGACTGTGACGGTGCAGGATCGACCGATTAATGATGCGGGCGTCGAGAACATCGCGACGGACGCCGTTGACGCTTCATCGCCTGACGGGGCTGAACCCGTCGCGGCTGCACCCCAGACGTCCTCCACTGTGGCTGAACCGGTCACCGGCTACACCTCTGCCGCGAGCACCGAGGCTGGTGCGGCACCTGCTGCCTCGACTGACGGCGTAGCTGGGAAGTCGGACCCGGCTATCTCGGGTGCTGACGCAGGCGCCGGAACGACCCCGAGCCGCTCTTCCCGAGGTTCCGTGCGAGACCTCGAAGAGGAGGGCGAGGTAGCAGCCGACTACCTCGAGGAGCTGCTCGACATCGTGGATGTGGACGGCGACATCGACATCGATGTGGAGAACGGTCGCGCTTCTTTGGCGATCGTGGCCGAGGAAGGCAGCGACCGTTCGTTGCGCCGCCTGGTCGGTCCGAACGGTGAGGTCCTTGAGGCGCTTCAGGAGTTGACCCGGCTTGCCGTTCAGGCCAGCACCGGTGAACGCAGCCGGTTGATGTTGGACGTTGCGGGACACCGGGCGCACCGTCGCAAGGTGCTCAGTAATGCGGCCACCAAGGCCTGCGGCGAAGTAAAGCGCTCAGGTAAGCCGTTGAGCCTAGACCCGATGTCGGCCTTCGAGCGCAAGATCGTCCATGACGTCGTTGCGGACGCAGGACTGAGCAGTGAGTCCGAGGGCGTCGATCCTCAGCGTCACGTCGTGATTCTTCCGGCCTCGGTCTGAGGGTGCGGACATCGACCGAGTCGGGGATATGAGCTCACCCACGAACAGTGGACCCACCAATGACTCGGCTGATTTTGAAGTTCCACGTGAAACAGCAACAGCTGCCCGGCTGCTGTTTGGTGACCGTGTTGAGCTCGCCCAAAGCTATGCGGAAGCGTTGGCCACCACGGGTGCCGAGCGTGGCTTGATCGGACCTCGCGAGGTCCCGCGAATCTGGGACCGCCACGTGCTGAATTGTGTGGCGCTCGCAGAGCTGATTCCACCTGAGGTGGAGTTGGCCGACGTGGGCAGCGGCGCCGGGTTGCCAGGCCTGCCGATCGCTATCGCTCGCCCCGACGTCACCGTGTTCTTGATCGAGCCACTGCTGAGGCGAGTGGTCTGGCTGAGAGAGATCGTTCTCCAGTTGGGCCTTTCGAATGTTGAGATTATCCGCAGTCGCGCCAATGCAGTGTTGGAGACCGAGCGGACCTTCGACCTCGTCACTGCTCGTGCGGTCGCTCCGCTGCCAGATCTTCTCGGCCTCTGCCTGCCGCTTGTTCGTCCAGGTGGTGAACTGCTGGCGATGAAGGGTGACAGTGCGGCTGAGGAACTAGTCAAGGCGGAGATCACGCTGAGGCAACTCGGCGCCGTTCAGTGGTCCGTTGCCGTCTGCGGCGAGCGAGTACTGACCACACCGACCACAGTGGTCCGAGTGGTGGCGGGTGAGCGTCCTCAAGCTCCGTCCGCGAAGTCGGGAAAGAAGAACTCGCGACCGAAAGGCCCAGCGGCTACGCGGGTGAAGCGCCCTGCGGCTGACGGTGGACGACGCGTCAAGCGAGGTTAGTCAAAGTTCGTGATTTGCTGCCGGCTGACTTCGGTTCCACGTGAATCCGGGCTCCAGACCCTCGCTCGACTTCAAATCCCACAGACTTATCCACAGGCTGACTGGCTCGCAGTGGACGCCGAACAGCTCTCCCACTGTTCGCCTAGACACCATCGGTCTGCAGCGGGGGTGTGCCTAGTGGCAGGCCAGAGAGGTCTACGAGAGGTCGGGCGAGGTTCGGTGACGCTTGAAGGTTGGAAATGCCGGGTGATCTCCCATCAGGGTCTGCCGGCTATACACAGGGCTATCCACAGGCTTGTGCACAGCCCAAAATCTTCCCACCTCCTGCTGCCAAGTTCGCGGGGCGGGACTCCCTACTCGCATCCAGCCCTCTCTACTGCCGTCGAGTATTCGACAGATCGATGTGCCGAAGACTGCTCCACAGCGTTCGATCGGGCATAGTGGATCAATGCCTTCCGAGTACACCCACACCCAGGCGTTCCACGCTGCGATCTTCAGGGACGCGGACTTCACTGGTGCAAAGTTCCGGGACTGTGATTTTACCAAGGTCAGAATCGTAGGATCCGA
>JANNNQ010000165.1:0-21787 GCA_031398625.1 Pseudomonadota bacterium | reverse complement strand
GGTCCATCTCATTGTCGACGAGATCGCAGTCGGCTTCGGGCGCACGGGCACGCTGTTCGCCTGCGAGCAGGCCGGCATCCGTCCCGATTTCCTGTGCCTGTCGAAGGGCCTGACGGGCGGGTACCTGCCTTTGTCCGTGGTGCTGACCACGCAGGATGTCTATGACGCGTTCTATGCCGAGTACGCCAGTCTCCGTGCCTTCCTGCACTCGCACAGCTACACCGGCAACCCGCTGGCCTGCACGGCGGCACTCGCCAGCCTCGGGATCTTTGCGAGCGACAACGTGCTGGAAAGGAACCGCGGGCTGGCTGCCCATATGCACAAGCGGGCCCGCTCGCTCGAGGATCATCCCCATGTTGCCGAGGTGCGCAGCACCGGCATGATCACGGCCATTGAACTCGTCAAGGACAAGGCCGCCCGTACGCCATATCCGTGGCAGGAACGCCGCGGTCTTGCGGTCTACCGCCATGGCCTCGAGCGGGGAGCGCTGCTGCGTCCCATCGGCAACGTCATCTACTTCATGCCGCCCTACGTGATCACCCTTGAGGAGATCGACTTCCTCGTCGAGGTCGCCACCCAGGGCATCGAACTCGCTACATGCGACTGACAAGGGTCCATGCAATCGGCCCGCTGGCCGCGGGTGCAAGCATCGTGCTTCCCGAAGCCGGGGGGTACCACCTCGCGCGGGTATTGCGTCTCAAGGAAGGTGCTCCGCTCATCGTCTTCGACGGCACCGGTGGCGAGTATCGCGCCGAGATCCTCGACATTTCAGGCAGTGAAGTCCGCGTGCGGATCGGAGCGTTCACGGCGGGCGGCGTGGAATCCCCGTTGCGGCTCACGCTGGTGCAAGGCGTCTCCCGCGGCGAACGCATGGACTGGACGCTGCAGAAGGCCACGGAACTCGGCGTCAGTTCGATCGTGCCGGTGTTCGCGGCACGCAGCGTGGTCAAGCTCGACGAGCGCCAGAAGCAGAAGAAGCAGGAGCACTGGCACGCCGTTGTCGTCAGCGCGTGCGAGCAGTGCGGACGGATGGATGTCCCCGAGCTTGCGGCCCCGGTATCGCTACGGGAGTTCCTCGCGCGGCCGCACGACGATGGCCTGCGCCTGGTCCTTAAGGCTACCGCCCCGGGTTCACTGACAGGTCTGGCCAGCGTTCCAGGCCACGTTCAACTGCTGATCGGCCCGGAAGGCGGCCTCGATGACGAGGAACTCGCTCTGGCAGCAACAGCAGGCTTTGTACCTGTCCGCCTCGGACCCCGCGTCCTCAGGACAGAAACCGCAGCAGTCGTGGCGCTAGCGGTGCTGCAGGCGAGGTGGGGGGACCTCAAGTAGGAGGCAAGAAGGGCCAGCATTGCCGCATTACGCCCTTTCCTCTCCGCTGATCATTTTCTCAATCCGCCCGTACCTGCCGGGTCAACCCGCTGATGCTGCACTCCTGTGTTCGCCAACGTACGGACCCCGGTTGAACACGGGCGCACGCTCGCGTGAACGAGATTGTGACCCGGCAGAGTCCTCGGCTTTCGGCAATGCAGGAACCAAGGTAGCGACACCATGCGCGAACACGGCAAGATCTGGCCGCTGGTACTTGCGGCGGGTGACGGGGCTCGTCTGCAATCGCTGACGACGACCGCGCAAGGTATCGCCATTCCAAAGCAGTTCTGGTCGTTGCGGGGCGGTCCGTCCCTGCTCCAGGAGGCGCTGCAGCGAGCAGCCGCCATCGCGCCCCGTGACCAAGTCTGCGTCATTGTTGCCGAGCAGCATCGTCGTTGGTGGAAAAAACCCCTATGGTCGCTGCCTGCCAGCAATGTCATCGTGCAACCGGACAATCGCGGTACGGCGAACGGCATCCTGTGGCCTCTGCTGCACATCATTGATCGTGATCCTGAAGCGCGAGTTGTGCTGCTCCCTTCAGACCACTACGTGCGAGAGGAAGGTGTCCTGGCCGAAGCGCTGCTCCAGGGCATTTCCCGCCTCGAATCCCGCCATAGTGACGTGCTGCTGCTGGGACTGGAACCGGAGGAAGCCGACCCTGAGCTTGGCTATATCGTCCCGGGAATGAGCTCCGGAGATCGCACATTCGAAGTGGCGCGGTTTATCGAGAAACCGGACGAGGTTCTGGCACGCCAGCTCGTTGAGCTTGGCGCAATGTGGAATGCCTTTATCGCCATAGCGAGGGCGCGTGAGCTGTTGCGCATGTTCGAGCGCAATCATGCGGATATCGTGGTGAAGATGCGTCACGCCGCACAACGCGGTGGACGTACCCAATCGGACACGCTGGCCGTGGCAGATCTTTATCAACAGCTTCCCAAGCTGGACTTCTCGCGGGATATCGTGGAAGGCCAGGAAAAGAAGATCAGGGTGCTGGCAGTGCCGTCTTGCGGCTGGTGCGACCTGGGCACGCCAGGACGCGTGGCTGCAACTCTGCGCCGTATTCCTTCCGGTGCCTCGCAGCCAGCGGCAGCGGCGTCATTCGCCCAGCTGAATCTTGCTTCCCAGCACGCCCGCGTGCACGCGGAACGGGACCAGAGCAGTCCTTAGCGCTACGCGGCCCGGGTCTCCTCGCTGATCATCTGCTCGAGCCGCTCGAAGTCGGGGATGAGCGGCGATTCATTGAGCATGCTCACCTGGCACAGCACCGGCATGCGCTCGGGGAAAATGCGCGTCGTGTCGGGCTTCAATACATCGTTGTTCACTCGCACGAGCTGCGGGAAGCCCTGCGTGATCATGCCGAAGTATCCACCCGTGAGCCTCGAACTGATCGCCACGAAGATGACGATGCGCGTTCGGCCGCCAGGCGCGGGCAGGGAGTGGCCGCAGGTGGCTTCGAAGGAAATCACCGGGACAGGACGGCCGCTCCAGGTGATCGTGCCGAGATACCAGGGCGGCGTGCCTTCCATGGGCTCCGGCGCCTGCCAGGTGATGACTTCCGCCACACAGGCCCGCGGCACGATCAGGCGTTCCTCAGCCAGTGGCACAAGGAGGCTGTAGAGCTCGTGGGAGGGAAATTCGCCTGCTGCACTCATGACGCCTGCTTCCTGCGATGCGCCTCGACCAGCGGATCGATCGCGTCGAGCAGCTGGCTTTCCTGGTAAGGCTTGCCGAGATAGTCATTCACCCCGAGCTCGATGGCGCGGGCGCGATGCTTCTCGCCGACACGCGAGGTGATCATCACGATGGGAATGGTTGCCAGGCGCTCATCGCTGCGCACCTGGCCGGCCAGTTCATAGCCGTCCATGCGCGGCATCTCGATGTCGAGCAGGATGATGTCCGGCACGTGCTCCTGCAGCAGCGACAGGGCGTCGACGCCGTCCTTCGCCGTCATCACCCGCATGCCATTGCGCTCCAGCAGGCGCTGCGTGACACGACGGACCGTGATCGAATCGTCGACCACGAGCACGAACGTGCGGCGATCCTCCGTGACCCGCTGGACGACCGATCGGGCGCGCCATTCCGACCGCACGAGGGCGCCCATGTCGAGAATGATCACGATGCGGCCATCGCCCAGGATCGTGGCACCCGAGATGCCGCGGATGCCCGCGATCTGCGGACCGACCGACTTCACGACGATCTCGCGGCTGCCGACCAGCTCATCGGTAACGAGCGCCGTCGAGTGCTCGCCGGCCCGGATCAGGATCACGGGCAGCGGCGCCTCGACTTCGGGCAGCACGGAAGGCCCCGCACCCAGGAAGGCACCCAGGTACTGGAAGCGATAGACCTGGCCGCCGTAGCTGTAGGTCGGTTCCGTCTCTGCGAGGTGCCTGATCACTTCCTCGCGGGGAACACGGCTCACGCCCTCGACCGTCGGCAAGGGCAGCGCATAGAGTTCATCGGTGACGCGGACGATCAGGGCCTGGCTGATCGCGAGCGTGAATGGCAGGCGTACGGTGAATCGGGTGCCCTGGCCCGGCGTCGACTGCGTGAACAGCGCACCACCGAGCTTCTTGATTTCGGTGACCACCACATCCATGCCGACGCCCCGGCCGGCATGTTGCGTCACGACGCTGGCCGTGCTGAATCCCGGCTCGAGGACGAGCTGCAAGGCTTCCTCGTCGGTCAGCACCCGTCCCGGCTGCAGCAGGCCGCGGGCCCGGGCCCGTTCACGCACGGCCTGCACGTCGATGCCGCGACCATCGTCTTCGATGACGATGACGATTTCCGCACCCTCGCGCGTGAGGCCCACCTTGATGGTGCCCGCTTCCGGCTTGCCGGCACGGACACGCACATCGGGCATCTCGACGCCATGGACCACTGCGTTGCGCAGCATGTGCTCGAAGGGCGGCAGCATGCGCTCGAGCACCTGGCGGTCGAGTTCGCCGGACGCACCCGTGACGACGAGCTCTGCCTGCTTGCCGGTGTCCGCCGCCACCTGCCGCACGAGACGGCTGAGTCGTTGCACGTGGCTCTGGAACGGCACCATGCGGGTCCGCATGAGCCCCCCCTGCAGTTCGGTCACGACGCGCGCCTGCTGCATCAGCAGGTTCTGGCCTTCGCGCGTGAGATTCTCGAGCAGGCCCTCGATGCTGCCCACGTCGCTGACGGATTCGGCCAGGGCCCGCGAGAGCTGCTGGATGCTGGAATAGCGATCGAGTTCGAGCGGATCGAAATCGGAGCGGCCCCCGGTCTCCTGCTGGTAGCGGTGCAGCACCTGCGCCTCGGTTTCGAGTTCGAGCTTGCGCAGCTGGTCTTTCAGGCGGGTGACGGTCCGGGCGAGTTCCGCCAGGTTGAACTCGATGGAACCGACCTGCTGTTCGAGCCGGGAGCGGAAGATGCTGACTTCGCCTGCGTTGTTGAGCAGCGTATCCAGCAGGTCGGCGTCGACACGCGCCACCTCATGTCGCTCCTGGACCTGGGGCTCGCGGCCGGGGGGCAACACCGCCGGCGCGAGGTCGTTTGCCGGTGCAGCGACTGGCGAGAACGGCGACGTGACCCGCCCGGTGGCACTCTCTTCGGCCATGGGCAGCACTTCGAGCTCATCGGCAAAGCGGCTTGCGGGCTCGAGTGTACTTTCCGGCTCCAGTACGGCCTCGGGTTCAGGCAGCGTTTCGAGGACGATCTCGGGTTCGAAGAAAGCCAGGACGGGCTCTTCCGGGACAGCCGGCGGCGGCAAAGGCGCAGCCGTCACGCTGAAGCGCGGCTCGTCGACCGGAGGTGCGCCCCCCAGGGAACGGATTCGCTGCATCAGTTCGCGCGCAGGAGCGACGCCCCGGCCCTGGGTCACGGCCTCGCGCATGTGATGCAGCTCGTCCAGGCTCGCCTGCATCGTGGCAAATACCGTCTGGTCCGCCTGCACGCTGCGGGACTCGATCGCGAGCATGAAGGACTCGAGTTCATGGCTGAGATCGCCCATGGCACGGATCCCGGCCATGCGGGCTCCGCCCTTCAGCGTATGCAGCGCCCGCTTGAACTCGAACACGAAGGCTTCGTTGCCCTGGTCCTGCGACCAGCCGGCGAGTGCGGTGTCGGCGGCCTCGAGCAGCTCCGTCGCTTCTTCGGTAAAGATTGCCGCCACGTCGGCATCAAAATCATTGTCGAGTTCAAGCTCCTCGACCGGCGGCGCAGCGGAGCGAACCTGCTCGCCGGAATCCTGGAAGGGTGCTGGGGGAGGCTCGGAGAACTGCGGCAGGGCGGCTTCGTCGAGCGGCACGATGGTCACGTCCTCGAAGAAGAAGGTTTCCTCGACGACGATCGTCCCTTCGCCCTCCTCGACTTCCCCGGGAACGTCTTCCGGCACTGCCTCGGGAGCAACCCCGGGTGGTGCCGCGGCACCGTCTGCAAGCAGCGCTTCTTCTGCGCCCAGGTCGAAATCCAGTTCGGCGAAGTCCTCGCCCAGTGCCGGAGGGGACGCTGTATCGGAGAGCAGGTCCAACGGTGCCGGTACTGCTTCCGGCTCCGGATACAACTCGAAATCGAGCTCTGCGACTTCCGCCTCGGCGGCTACCGGGGCAGGCTCTTCGGTCGAACCGCTGAGGTCGCGGCCCGCAGCAGCGGGATTCGGCATCGCCGCTTCGGTCCGCGCGGACAGCTCGAGATCGGCAGCCCGCTCCAGCTCCTCGAGACGCGCAATGATGCCCGCATGCGTGGCGAAGAAGCCGGTGTTCTCGCCAATGTGATCGACCACGTTCTCGATGGCGCCGACCGAGTCGCGCAGCACCGTGATTCCCGAAGCCGGCAGTCCGAGTCCACCGTCGTACAGCTTGCGGATGTAGTGGTTGAGCGGCTCGGCGATCTTGATGCCCTGCCGGGCGCCCGCCGTTTTCGCAATGCCACTCAACGTGTGGCAGGAACGATGCAGCGCTTCGGTAACCGGGTGGGGCGCCGACGCCTGTTCGGCGGCGGCGAGAAAATCGCGGATCGTCGCGAGATGCGCGGCCGTTTCCTTCGCAAAGATGTCGTGCAGGACCGGGTCCATCGAACCCGTGGCCACCGCGGGCTCCTGATCCCCGGCAGGCACGTCCGGCGGTGGCACCACGCCGGGCGCAGGAACACCCTGAGGCTGCGGCCGGAGTGCGGGCTCCTGCATGCCGGAAATCGCCTTGGCCTGGCCGACCAGGCGGGGCACATCGATCTCGGGCGTGCGCCCGGTTTCGAGCTGTTCCACGAGCTGCGGAACGGCGGCGACCGCATGCCGCAGCAGCGCCATCATCTCGGGTGTCCGGTTCAGGGTCTTGTTGATGACGCGGTTGAGCAGCGATTCGACTACCCAGGCCACTTCGCCGATCAGCTGCGCACCCACCATCCGGCCGCTGCCTTTCAGCGTGTGGAACGAACGGCGCAGGTTGATCAGCGACTCGTTGTCCTGCGGGTTCTCGTCCCAGCGCGGGAAGAGCGCCCGCAGCTTCGCGATTTCGTCCTTGGCTTCTTCGATGAAGAGCTCGAGGAACTCGGGATCCGCCTTGTCCACCGACGGGGCCAATACCGGTGGCAAGCCCAAGGGCTCCGCTCGCGGCGGCGGCGCTGCGGCGACCGCGGGAGTCGTGGCAGAGGGATCAAATACGGTGGTGCTTTCGAGATCCTGCGCTGCCACGGAACCGGGCCGCGGCTCGATCGCGATCGTGCGTGCGTAGTCGACCGGGGCCGGCACATCGGGAACCGGCGCTTCAGGCTGCGGCGACTGGGACAGCACCTTCAGACACATCTCGGCGTTGTCGAGCATGTACCAGGGATCGGTCCGCCCGGCCTGCAGCGTTTCCATGTAGTACTCGACCGAAACGATCGCGTCGGCCAGGCGATCCATGCGTTCGACAGACAGCCGCGGGCTCCCTGATTTGAGCGACTGGGCCAGCACGCCCGCAATCCCCTCCGCCACTTCCACGGCGCGGGTCTTGCCCAGCATGAGGAGGCCCGCGGTGATGCCGCGGATCAGCTGGGGAACCTGGTCGAGGGGCTGGACATCTGCGGGGCGCTCCACGAGCAGGGCGATGGCTTCCTTGATCCTGGCCATGTTCACGATGCATTCGCGCAGCACGGCTTCGGTGACATGGCGGAACTCGGGATCATCTCCTGCCGTCGGCGACCGGGGCTCGCCAGCGACCGGGACGATCAGCCCGATGAGCTGCTCGTCCAGTCCATCCTCGATGCCGATGAGCGTCGCCGCGATCCGCAGCAAGGAGTCCTCGTCCAGCGGTGCATGCTGCGACACGATGGCCTGCAGACCGGCAATCTCTCCCTGGACGCGGTCGCGCAGCTCGCCGAGGCCGAGAACGCCGAGCGTATCGCCGATCTTCTTCAGCATCTCCAGCTGGGCAGAGAGTTCCTCGACCTGCGTGGCACCCTTGCGCACGAAGATATCGAGGGCATCCTTCACGCGCGCGAGGTCTTCCTTGATTGCTGCCGCGACCGTCTTCATCAGTCGGACTGACGGCGCGGAGAGACTTTCGCGCGCTTCGGCCACCTGGTCATCGACGGGAAGCAGCTCGCCAAGGCGGAACGAGGCACGGACGGCGGCGACCCTCGGGCCCGATGTCGTTGCACGCGCAACATAGTAGAGCAGGTTGTTGAGCAGCTCGATCGGCGGGCTTTCGCTGTAGGCAGCCTCGCCGGTCTGGTAGAGACGGCGCAACTCGCGATCGGCCTGGCCGAGGAGCCGCTTGACGGAAGCGCTTTCTTCGAGCCCGCCTTCACGCAGCGCTTCCAGCAGTGCGCCCGCGACCCACCACAGCTGGAAGACAGGTTGCGTGGTGGCAGCCTGCTCCATGCGCTCGGCGGTGCGCGCGAGCACTTCGAGATTCTGTTCGGGCCGTTCGCCCTTGATCCAGCCGAGCAACCCGACCTGGAATCGCGTCCGCAGCTTGCGCGCCATCTGGCCGACCGATCCTGCCGCTTCGCCCGCAGCGCCCGGCACGGGACTCGCCTGCTCGTCAGAGGTGAGGTTCAGGACCAGCAGCGTGCCTTCGGACAGCAGCGCCGAACCGCGGACTGCGCGGAGATCGTTGAGGAGCGGCAGCAGCACGAGCGCCATGTCACGGCCGCCTCCGAGCACGCGTTCAAGGTACGTCGGCAGCTGGACCATTGCCCGCATCAGGGCATCGAGCCCCTCGGCAAGATGGCGCTTTTCCGCGAAAGTATCGACCAGGTACCGGACGACCTGCTCCATCTCCTCCGCAAGCAGCGCGGCGCCATAGACTTCAACGATCCGCAGGGAACCATGCACCTGGTGCAGGTGCTCGCCGCACCGGATGAGGAGACCGATCTCTTCCTGGCGCTCGCCGAAAGCCTCGAGCGCGTTGCGCGCCTCATTGAGCTCTGTCGCAATTTCCCTTGCGACGACGTGCAGGATCTGCGATGAAACCTCGCTCATGCCCGCCTCAGAGATTGAGGCCGCTGACTTTGCGGGCGGTGATCGTGGGTCGTTCGGCGCTGCTATCGATATCCGGCGTGCCGTTGACACCCCGGAGGATGCCTTCGGGCAGGCGGAAACCGGCAACGGATTTGCGCAGCTGGGTCGACAGCTCCGCGAGCTTGCCGATGGAAGTCGAGGCGGCGGCCGTGTTCTCGGCGGACTGGGAGCTGATCTCCCGCAGCACCTGCATGTTCCGGGCGATGTTCTGCGAGGCACCGGACTGCTGCCGGGCGCTGGAGGAAATGTTCTGGACGAGGCTCGCGATCTGGTTTGACACCTGCTCGATCTCTTCGAGCGCCGCGCCTGCGTTCTCGGCCAGCAGGGCACCACCCACCACGTCCGTCGTGCTGCGTTCCATCGAGACCACCGCTTCGTTGGTGTCTGCCTGGATGGTCCGCACGAGCACATCGATCTGCTTGGTCGCGTTGGCAGCGCGCTCCGCGAGCCGCTGGACTTCATCCGCCACGACCGCAAACCCGCGTCCTGATTCACCGGCCATCGAGGCCTGGATCGAAGCGTTGAGCGCCAGGATATTGGTCTGCTCGGCGATGTCATTGATGAGTTCGACGATGTTGCCAATCTCCTGCGAGCTTTCGCCGAGGCGCTTGATGCGCTTGGACGTCTCCTGGATCGTCTCGCGGATGGCATTCATGCCGTCGATGGTGCGGCGGACCGCTTCGCCGCCCTTGTGGGCGATATCCACCGAGTGCCGGGCGACGTCCGCGGAGCGCTCTGCGTTGCCGGACACCTCTTCGACCGAGGTTGCCATCGCGGCAACGGACTCGGAGGCCGAAGCGATCTGCTTCGACTGGGCGACTGAGGCCTTCGCGAGATGACTGGCAGTAGCCTGCGTCTGGCGCGCAGCCGAATCGAGCGTGATGGCCGTGCCGTTGATGGTCGTGACCAGCTCGCGCAACGCCTCGATCGCGTAGTTGATGGAGTCTGCGATTGCACCGGTGATGTCCTCGCCCACGGTCGCCTGCACGGTCAGGTCGCCATCCGCGAGGTTCGACAGCTCGTCGAGCAGGCGCAGGATGGCTTCCTGGCTCCGGGCATTCTGTTCATCCTGCAGCGCCGACTGCCTTGCGGTCTCGGCCATCGCCAGCTTCACCGACCGGTACTGCAGCGCCGCCCCGATCAGCGCCAGCACGGCAACCCCCAGCAATCCCGCCGGCAGCCACTGCATCCAGAATGGCGTTGCCGGCACCGCCGCTTCGCCGGATACCTGGCGCAGGCTCGCAAACAGGGTGGCACTGCCCGTGCGCAATCCGGTGCCCGATTCGCGAGCCGCACTCAGGGCTTCCGCGGATCCGATGGCCGCACGGACCTGCTCGTTCAGCTGGCCATAAAGGTCATTGAGCACAGTCAGGCGCTGCTGCCCTTCGGGACTCGTCACGCCGGGCAGCCCCAGGCCCGAGTCCACACCCCGAAGCTCACCCAGCACCTGGCCGAGGTAATCGAGACCATCCGAAAGTCGCAGCGACAACATGGCGGGGTCGCCCACGCCTGCAGCCAGCGAGGAGAGGTCCTGGTCGATGCGCAGGCCAGTGGTCTCGGCACGGTCCATATGCGGCGTGATGCGCTCGATGCCTGACGAGCCCACGGTGCCGGCGACGTCGCCCAGCGCTTCGAGCAGACGCGGCACGAGCGCCGTGACTTCACGCGCGGCTGCGCTCGTACGCAGGCTGATGTCGCGAGCTTCCACCACGGTGCCGGCCTGCTGCAGGAAAACCGCTGCCGTGTCCTGCAGGCCCGGTTCGAGGCCGGGCGCCAGGGTTTCGAAACGGGAATACGCCTCCGCAAGGGCGTCGAACGCCGCTGGATCGCCGGACAAGGCGCTGCTGGCCTGCAAGGGCATCGCCTGCGACAACGCGAGCAGCTCGCCTGTCCGGGCGGAGGTGCCGGGGCTGGCGGAATCCGTGCCTGCACGGTCCGTGAAAAACGGCACGGCAGCCGCGAGGACGACGCAACCCAGCGCCACGCCCAGCAGCACCGGCAGTCCCGTAGGCCCACGCATCTTGTCGGGCATAGCACTCACTCTGCTGCGATCCTTGAATCTGTCACTGCGCGGGCCCGTCCGTCAGGACGCAGCAGCCCGCAGGAAATCAGCGCTTTCGAGCAGGCCGCGAACGCTGAACACCGGCCAGACTTCGGCGCCCCGCTTGAACGCCCCAGCCAGGTACCGCTCGCAGCGAAGCAGCGTCGGCGGCACTTCCCCCGCGAACTCGCCCTCCGCAAAACGGCGAAATCCGAGTACCTCGTCCACCATCAGGCCACCGGGAATCTCACGGTGGTTGGCAACAAGCACCCGCGTGCTCCGGGCGGTGGCCGCCACACCCCCACCCAGGAAGGCACGCAGGTCGACCACCGGCAACAACTGGCCGCGGACATTGGCCAGCCCGCGAATCCATGGCCTCGCACCGGGAACGCGGGTCAGCATCGCCGGCAGGCCCATCACTTCACGGGTCTCCTCGCGTGCCACCAGGAAATTCTCGGCGCCCAGGCGGAACGCCACTCCCACCCATTCCCGCCCGCTGCCGGACTCACGCTCCTGGCCGGTCTGCGCCACACGGCTCAGGCGCTCGATTTCCTTGAGCAGCTCGAACGGCCGCTCGCGCAGGTTCTTGAGACCCAGCGTGCCGGTCATCGGAGGGCGGTAGATGAAGGAAAGGCTTGCATCGTGGAGCGGGTCACCCGGCCAGCGCGGCCTGGGCCTTCTCGATCAGGATGTCTATCGACACCGGCTTGACCAGGTAATCCACCGCGCCCTGGCGCATGCCCCAGATGCGATCGGTCTCCTGGTTCTTCGACGTCACCATGATGACGGGAATCGACCGGGTAACGGGATCCGCCGCCAGCTTGCGGGTGGCCTGGAAGCCGTTCACGCCGGGCATGACGACATCCATGAAAATGAGATCGGGCTTCATGTCCCTGGCCTTGGCCAGCGCTTCGGCGCCATCGGCAGCGGCAGCGGTGCGGAAGCCATGCTTCTCTAGCGCCTTCTGCATCACGTGCACTTCGGTAGGTGAATCGTCAACGATGAGGATCAGTGCCATAAGTCCCCCGCTACTGCCTGGCCGCCGGGTTCACATGCGTGTCGATGGCGCTCAGGAGTTCGTCCTTCGTGAACGGTTTGGTCAGATAGTGCTCGGAACCGACGATCCGGCCGCGCGCGCGATCGAACAGGCCGTCCTTGCTCGAGAGCATGATCACCGGGATCGTCCGGAAGACCTTGTTGTGCTTGATGAGGGAGCAGGTCTGATACCCGTCGAGGCGGGGCATCATGATGTCCACGAAGACGATGTCGGGCTGGTGATCCGCGATCTTGGAGAGCGCATCGAACCCGTCGACCGCCGTGAAGACCTCGCAGCCTTCCTTGGACAGGAGCGTTTCCGCGGTACGGCGGATGGTCTTGCTGTCATCGATGACCAGCACCTTCAGGCCGGCGAGGCGCGGCCGCTCGCTTGCTGCAGCAATCTCCATTGGTATCCCTCTTGAACCCCACTCGCCCTGGGCGCGGCATCGCAGACAGGCCGGCGATGTCTTCCGGCAACATGTCTGCCGGCTAGAAGCACCGCAGCGGGCAACGCCCGGGTTTTAACATATTGATCAGACGCCTGCCATTGGCCGCGGTCGTATAGTATGAAGCGCGTCACAGGGACCTTAAGGTCACGCAGGACCTGCCGACGCTTCCCTTGATTGCAGACCAAGTATGAGCACGGGGCCGCAGGGCAAAACCGGAACTCCGTCACTGATTCTGTGGAGCAGCGGAATGACAGACAATCCCGTGCGACTGGCCGTCGTCATGGACCCCATCGATCACATCAAGCCGGCCAAGGACACCACGCTGGCCATGCTCCTCGCCGCCCAGAAGCGCGGGTGGACTCTCCTTTATATGGAACAGGCGGACCTCTGGCTGGACAACGGCACGGCTTGGGGCCGGGCGCGGCCGGTCACGGTGCGCGACGACCTCACGGACTGGTTCACCCTGGGCGAACCCGCGACGGAACCGCTCGGCAACCTCGATGCGATCCTCATGCGCAAGGATCCCCCTTTCGACATGGAGTACATCTACTCGACGTACGTCCTCGAGCGGGCGGAGCTGCAGGGAGCGCTGCTGGTCAACCGGCCACAGGGCCTCAGGGACATGAACGAGAAGGTGTACACGGCGTGGTTCCCGGAAGCCTGTGCCCCCACGCTCATCACGCGCGACATGGGGCAGATGCGCCAGTTCCTCACGCAGCACGAGCACATCGTCTGCAAGCCCCTGGACGGGATGGGTGGGCGCTCGATCTTCGTCATCCGCAACGGCGACAAGAACGCCAGCGTGATCTTCGAAACCCTCTCCGGCAGCGGCACGCGCTACGCGATCGTGCAGCGCTACCTGCCGGATATCGTGACGGGCGGCGACGCCCGCGTCCTCGTGATCGATGGCGAACCGGCTCCCTACGCGCTCGCGCGCATCCCTTCTGCCAGTGACAACCGCGGCAACCTCGCTGCGGGCGCGCGCGGCGAAGGCCGGCCGCTCACCGATCGCGATCGCTGGCTGGTGAGCCGGATAGGACCCTCCCTCAAGGAGCGCGGGATGCTGTTCGTCGGGCTCGACGTGATCGGCGGCTATGTCACCGAGATCAACGTGACCAGCCCGACCGGCGTCCGGGAACTCGACAGGCAGTTCAAGACCGACATTGCGGGATTGCTCATGGATGCCATCGACAAGCGACTCAAAGCGAAGCCCCGGGTCCGGACCCTGTAATCCGCCGCCGTGAAGCCGCCCTTCTCATCCACCGCTGCCGCTGACGCGGAACAGGACGCCCGGCTGTCCGTTGCGCCGCTCGGGGCGTCGCCCGCTGCGAGTTCGCGTGACCGGCTCACCACCACGCTGTTTCTCGTCGCCTTGTTTCATGGCATCGTGATAATCGGCGTCAGTTTCAACGCGCTCACGCGGCCCGAAGTCCGCTCGGCACCCACACTCGAAGTCCTGCTGCTGGCCGCAGGGACCCGCGGCGACGCGAGCAATCCGGACGCACGGTACCTGGCCCAGCGGAGCCAGGCTGGCGCAGGCACCACCGAAGAACGCGTGCGCGCCGCCAGCCCAGAATCATCGATGTTCCCGGCTGCCATCGAAGGCAGCGCGCAGGGAACCGGGGTGGAATCGAGCGAGTCGGTGGCGGGCAGTCCGGCTCGCGAAGTGCTGTCGAGCCGCAGCGACCGCGCTGCCTTGAGCCTCCAGAGCGGCCGTGAACAGCCTGCTCGAGAAAGCGAAACGCCGATCGCGCTGATGCCGACCCCGCCCAGCCCCGTCATTGCCAGCGCGGCCGATGACGCCTTGCGCCTGCGCGGCTCGGCCAACCGTGAACTCGAGATCCGGGCAGACACGCGCGAATCCGCCCTGGCGCCCTACCTGGATGGCTGGAAGCGGAAGATCGAGCGGCTGGGAACACTGAATTATCCGCGCGACGCCCGCCGCCGCCGCATGTCGGGCAACCCCGTCCTGGCCGTTACCATCCGCGCGGACGGCACGCTGCGGGATATCTCCGTGCAGCGCTCCAGCGGTTCCCGTGAGGTCGACCAGGCGGCACTGAACATCCTGAAGCTCGCCTCGCCGTTTGATCCCTTCCCTTCCCAGCTGCGGCAGAAGTACGACCAGCTGCGCTTTGCCTACGAGTGGCAGTTCCTGGGTGAACAGGGCGGCGGGGGTCTCAACGTAGGCCCGGCTCCGGGGCCCTGAGCGGATCCGTTCCCGCTTCCATCGCGCGCGCCATCTCCTGCGCATGAGCTTCGCTGGAGGCTGACAGCGCGGCGTGCACCCCCGCGCGATCCGCAGCATCGCGGTTCTGGCCCAGCTTCCACTTGCCGGTCAGCTCCCCGATGACGATCTCGAACCCGACGATGGCGCCGAGCATGCGGTCGATGTAGTCAGCGGGCGCGTCGTTGATGCTCCAGGGCGCGGATTGCGATCGCTCGTGCAGATCCGTGAGGCTCGAAACGAGGGCGCGCAGCGCACTCGGGTCGTGGACCCAGCGGACGCGGCCCCAGGCATGGACGATGCAGTAGTTCCAGGTTGGCACCACCCTGCCGTGGGCGCGCTTTGCCGCATACCACCCGGGAGAGATGTAGTGCCCGACGCCGTGAAAGATGGCGAGCACTTCGGCGTCCTCCGCGACGTTCTGCCAGACGGGACTGGCCCGCGCCACGTGCCCGCGCAAGGTACCGAACTCGCCCGTAGCATCGAGCAGCAGAGGGATGTGATTGACTTCGGGCCGGGCCCCGGTCGGCATCACCAGCGTTGCCAGCGGCTGGTCCCGCATCGCCGCCTGCAGCATGGGCAGTCGCGTTTCACGGAAATGCGGCGGTTCGTACATTCATTCAGTCTAGACGGTCACCTTCAACCGCGCACCGGGTTGTTCAGGGCCTGCCGGTGCATCACGACTTCCTTGCGCAGCCGCTGCCGGAAGCATGCCGCTGCCGGATTCTCCCAGCGATCGTTCCGCATCGAGAACACATAGGTGCCAAGCGCCAGCTGCGGCAACGGCTGTCCTGCAACGGGAACCGGGACGAGGCGGCCGGTTGCCATGTCGTCGCGGAACAGGAAGTGATTGGCGAGCGCGACACCTTGTCCACGACACGCCGCTTCGACGGTCAGATGCGCATGCCACAGCCTCGGCCCGGGCAGCATCTCCGCCTCGATGCCCTGGGCAGCGAGCCAAGCTTCCCAGTAGTCATAGCTCTCTTCGTGCAGCAGCGCCAGCCTGAGCACATCCGCCGGCTGCATGAGGGGCTGGTCCAGGGCGGCCAGATAGGCTGGACTCGCGACGGGCATGACCCCGGGCGAGTCGATCTCGATCGTCCGGACGTTCGGGACAACGGGGGGCGGCGCAGAACGACACGATGCGGCTCATCAGCCAGCGAAACGCGAGCCCCGGCACGCACCAGAGGCGCAGACGCTTGTCGTCGGCGCTGCGCAACAGCTCGCCCGTGGCTGAACTGATTTCCGCGAAGGCGCCGGTGATCCGCGCCTGAGGTTGCGCAGTTCAACGGTCGAGAGGCCTGCCTGGTTGAAACTCGGGACACCTGTGCCGGTCGTGATGTTGAAACCACCGGAGAAGGCGGGAATCTGCCGCAGCGTTTCCTGCAGCGCGGAGTTGGCGGACTGTTCGAACATCTCGGCGTTCATTACCGTCAGCGGCGTGGGCGCCTCATACCCTGCCTGGGTCGCGATGCGCGTACCCGTCACCACCACTTCCTCGGGTGCAACTGCCGCAGCGTCCGTTGCCGCCTGTGCTTGCTGCGCAAAAGCCGCATTCATGTGTGCAGCGGCCAGCACACCGGATACGCTCAACGCCAAATTGAAAAACCCTAAACGCTTGTTCACGGCACTCTCCCGGTCAAAACGGATTCATCTGCAGCTCGCAATGACGGCAGGAACTGCATTCCTGCCGGCTTGCACTGAACTTAGCGTTGCGTGAAACCGTCAGGAAGATGCCAAAGCGGATTTGGCTGGTGTCCTTCAGTCACCACTGTTCGCAGCTTGTTTTTCCGTATTATAAATGCTGCGCAGGCAGGGGCGCACGGCACGGCCTCGAAAGCGTGCATGACGAGGTGCGTGATCGGCCAAGTTGGTGCGTCCGCGCTTGCCTCCCTCCCCATTGACGGAGAATCCATGAGCGCAGTCAGCATCCAGCCCTACTCCGCGACTGACTTCGACAGCTGGCACCTGCTGTGGCACGGTTACCAGGGCTTCTACAAGGTGGATATCCCGGCAGCGACGAGCCGCACGACGTGGGAGCGCCTGCTTGACCCGGGCGAGCCCATGCATGGTGCCTTCGCCTGCGTCGACGACGAGCAGGTGGGCATGGTGCACTACATCGAACACCGGTCGTGCTGGACCACCGGCAACTATCTCTACCTGCAGGACCTGTTCGTTGCCACGACACACCGCGGTCACGGCGTTGGCCGGGCGCTCATCGAACATGTCTATGCCGCAGCGGCCACGCTCAAATGCGCACGCGTCTACTGGCTCACGCACGAGACCAACCACGCCGCCATGAAGCTGTACGACCGGATCGCTGACCGCTCGGGCTTCCTGCAGTACCGCAAGGTGTTCGGGAGCTGAAGCGCCAGGCACGAGGAGCTCGCTGGCGACCGGCATTTCCCGGGAATCCCGGCTTGAGCCCGGGGCTCCGAGGCTGGATACTTGGTGAATGGCTGCCCCCGGTTTCCTCACCAACCAGTTCCTCATCGCCATGCCGGCGATGGCGGACGAGAATTTTTCCCAGACCGTCACGTTCATCTGCGAACACAACCCGCAGGGCGCGCTCGGCATCATCATCAACCGTCCGCTCGAGATGCGGATGGCGGACGTGTTCCGGCAGCTCAAGCTGCCGACGACGCAGGAACCGCTGTCGAGCCAGCCAGTGCTGCAGGGAGGTCCCGTCCAGACGGACCGTGGTTTCGTGGTGCACCGCGCCCAGCCTCGCGAATGGGACTCGACCTTGCGCGTCTCGGACCAGATCCATGTCACCACGTCCCGCGACATCCTCAACGCCATGGCGCGCGGGGAAGGACCGGGGGAGGCATTCGTGGCACTGGGCTATGCGGGCTGGGAGGCCGGCCAGCTGGAGAACGAAATGGTCCAGAACGCGTGGCTCAGCGTGGCGGCGGAACCCCGTGTCCTGTTCGACACGCCGTTCGAGCAACGCTGGCACGCGGCGGGCAGGCTGCTCGGGGTGGATCTCGCCACGTTGAGTCCGCATGCCGGCCACGCCTGACAGCGTGGCACTCGTGCCCTCCCCCGAGCTGATCCTCGCTTTCGACTACGGAACCCGTCGCATCGGGGTGGCCGCAGGCGATACCCTGACGCGGACCGCCCGGCCCCTGGCGGTGCTGGACGTTCACGGCGCCCCGCCGTGGCCTGCCATCGAGCGGCTGGTCGCCGACTACACCCCCGCCCGGCTCGTCGTAGGGCTTCCCTGTAACATGAACGGGACCGCTACCGGGATGACCGCACCGGCCCGGGCATTCAGCGGGGAGCTTGAAGCCCGCCTGCACCTGCCCGTCCATCTGGTCGATGAACGGCTGAGCTCGCGCGATGCCGAGGCGGAACTGCGGCTTGCCAGGTCTGCCGGCCTGAAGCGCCGGCGGGTGACGCATGCGGACGTGGACCGGGTCGCGGCCAAAGTCATCCTCGAGCGGTGGTTTGCAGAACACAACCAGGGGCCATCTTGACCATGACACCGCTTGAGAGTGCGGATCGCAGCGGCCAGCGCGGCAGCGACGGCAGGCTCCGGCACCTGATCTCGCTTG
This sequence comes from Pseudomonadota bacterium, assembly GCA_031398625.1. Classification (GTDB taxonomy): domain Bacteria; phylum Pseudomonadota; class Gammaproteobacteria; order Steroidobacterales; family Steroidobacteraceae; genus CAIUGU01. Next base: position 3,642 of record JANNNQ010000165.1, on the reverse strand, counting down.
CAGACCTGACCCGCACCGAACTCACCCGGATCCTGGATCTCGCCCAGTCCTATGTCCGGACACCCGGCGAACTGCCGGCCCGGGACCAGAGCCTGGCCGGCCATACGGTGGCCAACCTGTTTTTCGAACCCAGCACGCGTACGCGCGTCTCGTTCGAGCTGGCGGCGCGGCGTCTCGGGGCGGATGTGGTCAACCTCGACATGCACTCGTCCTCGCGCGTCAAGGGCGAGACCGTGCTCGACACGATCTATACGCTCCAGGCGATGCATGCGGACGTGCTGGTCATGCGCGATGCGGAGCCAGGCCTCCCGGCTTTCGTGGCTTCCCTGGTGGCGCCCCATGTCAGCATCCTGAACGCCGGGGAAGCGCATCTTTCGCATCCCACCCAGGGATTGCTGGACGCGCTCACCATCCGCCAGCACAAGGGGGATTTCGGAAATCTCACGGTGCTGCTGGTGGGAGATCTCGCGCATTCGCGCGTCGCGCGTTCCGCGTGGCAGGCGCTAGCAACGCTCGGCACCGGCGAGATCCGCCTCGCAGGCCCCGGCCACCTGCTGCCGGGACCTGCGGAGTTTCCCGGCACGAAGCGCTTTACGTCGGTCGACGCAGCGATCGCCGGCGCCGATGTCGTGATGGCGCTGCGCATCCAGACGGAACGGATGAGTGCCGCCCATATCCCTGACAATGCGGCGTATTGCCGCGAATTCGGCATCACCGCTGAACGGCTCAAGGGGGCGAAGCGCGATGCCATCGTGATGCACCCCGGCCCGATGAATCGCGGCGTCGAGATCACGGGCGACGTCGCGGACGGCCCGCAGTCCGTTATCCAGGGCCAGGTCACCAATGGCGTCGCCGTGCGCATGGCGGTCCTCGCCACCATCGTGCGCAACACCCAGGGCGGCAGGAGCCCGGCATGACTTACGCCGCCACTGCCACACGTGCCCATCGCGACACGATCTTCCTGGAAGACGATGCAACCGTCCTCTCGCAGGAAGCCTTCGCCGGCGACCAGTTCGTGCTGCGCGTGAGCGCGCCGAAGACGGCAGCAGCGGCGACGCCGGGAAGCTTTGCCCACCTGAGCTGCGATGCGGAGCTCCCGATGCGTCGCCCGTTGTCGATCATGCGGGCGAATGCAGAACAGGGCTGGATCGACATCCTCTACAAGATCGTGGGGCCAGGACTGCGGCTGCTGTCACGCAAGCAGGCCGGTGACCGGATCAGCGTCCTGGGGCCGATCGGCAAGGGCTTCACTCCCCATCCTGGCAAACCCAGAACCCTGCTGGTGGGAGGCGGGGTGGGCATTCCGCCGATGATCTTCCTGGCCGAGCGCCTGCTCGATCGCAAGGATGCGCCCTGGTCGCCCCTCGTGCTGATGGGCTCCGAGATCCCCTTTCCCTTCCGCCTCAAGCCCTCGACGCTGCTCGCGCCGGGCATTCCGGATGGCGTGATCGCCTGCATGCCGCTCCTCGACGAATGGGGTATCGCAAGCCGGCTGGCAAGCTTTGCCGATTTTCCCGGCTGCCATCACGGCTACGTGACCGATCTGGCTGCGGAGTGGCTGCTGAGCCTGCAGCCCGAGGTCCTGGGCGAAGTGGAAATGTTCGCATGCGGCCCGACACCGATGCTGCGCGCCGCCGCCAAGGTGGCCGGCCGCTTCGGGATTCCCTGCCAGGTGTCGCTGGAGGAGTTCATGGCGTGTGCGGTGGGCGGCTGTGCAGGCTGCGCAGTCCGCGTGATGACCCCTGAGGGGCCGGCGATGAAGCGGGTGTGCGTGGATGGGCCGGTGTTTGATGCTCAAGCCATCTTTCCAGATTGAGCCGACGCTACAGGCTACAGGCTACAGGCTACAGGCTACAGGCTACAGGCTACAGGCTACAGGCGAGGAGAAGCAGAGCTGCGCCACCGGTTCCGTCATTTGATTCTTGTGTCTGGCGGCAGCCTGCAGCCTGAAGCCTTTCCTAGCCGAAGTTGATCTTGGCCTCGAGGTTCGTGCGGGAGTCGGCGTACGCAAGGGCGTCTTCCAGCGTGATGCGCCCGCCCTTGTAAAGCTGGTACAGCGCCGTATCGAAGTGCTGCATGCCCTTCTCGCTGCTCGTGCGCAGTGCTTCCTTGGCGCCGATGACGTCGCCCTTCTTGATCAGGTCCTGCACGTGCGGTGTGTTGATCAGCATCTCGACGGCTGCGACCCGCCGCTTGTTCTTGCCCGGCACCAGGCGCTGGGCAATCACGGCCCGCAGGTACTGGGACAGGTCCAGGCACAGCTGGAGGTGCTGGTCGCGCGGGAACATGTTGATGATGCGATCGAGGGTTTCCGCGGCATTGTTCGCATGCAGCGTGGCCATGACGAGATGCCCCGTGCCGGCCAGCATGATTGCCGACTCCATGGTCTCGCGATCGCGGATTTCGCCGATCAGCAGCACGTCCGGCGCCGCCCGCATCGCGCTGCGGAGCGCACGGGCATAGGACTTCGTGTCCAGTCCCACTTCGCGCTGGTTGATGATCGACTTCTTGTTCGAATGCAGGAACTCGATCGGGTCTTCGATCGTGATGATGTGATCGGACGAGTTCTCGTTGCGATGATTGATCATCGCGGCCAGCGTGGTCGACTTGCCGGAGCCGGTCGAGCCCACCATCAGCACCAGGCCGCGCTTCTGCATGACCAGATCTTTCAGCAGCTCGGGCAACCCCAGGTCGTCGAGCCGCGGCATGTCCGCCGTGATGTAGCGCAGGACCATCGCGGGATTGCCGCGCTGGTGGAAAACGTTCACGCGGAAGCGCCCGAGGCCGGGCTCGGACACCGCGAAATCGATCTCGAGCTCTTCGTTGAAGTACTCGATCTGTTCCTGCGTCATGAGGCCGAAGGAAGCCTGGCGCACGACCTCCGGCGACAGGATCTGCTTGTTGACCGGAATGATCTGGCCTTCGATCTTGATCTTGATCGGGGCATAGGACGTGAAGAAGAGGTCGGAAGCCCGCTTCTCCACCATCAACTTGAACAGTGGCTTGGTATTGAGGACGATGGGCTTCTCACCCGAATCCGCGTCCACCAGTGCCTCGTTTTCCTGTGCCGACATGATTGTTCCCGTGCTCAGAACCGCGTGCCTTCGGCTTCCTCATCCATGATGCGCAGGCTCTCGCTGGATTCATCCGCGAGCTTCATCTCCCGCTTGCTTTCCAGCTTGATGCGCAGCCGCACTTCGTTCTTCGAGTCGGCGTTCCGGAGCGCGTCCTCGTACGAGATCAGGCCCCCTTCATAGAGGTCGTAGAGGGCCTGGTCGAAGGTCTTCATGCCGAGCCGGTTCGACTTCGCCATCACTTCCTTGATCTGGGCCACTTCGCCCTTGAAGATCAGGTCGGTGATGAGCGGCGTGTTCAGCATGATCTCGACGGCCGCAACGCGACCGGCGCCCGAATCACGGGGAATGAGGCGCTGCGAGATCAGGGCCTTGATGTTGAGCGACAGGTCCATGAGGAGCTGCTCGCGCTTGTCCTCGGGAAAGAAGTTGATGACGCGGTCGAGTGCCTGGTTCGAGCTGTTCGCATGCAGCGTCGCGAGCACAAGGTGGCCGGTTTCGGCGAACTGGATGCCGTACTCCATCGTCTCGCGATCGCGGATCTCGCCGATGAGGATGACGTCAGGCG
>JANNNQ010000132.1:0-8576 GCA_031398625.1 Pseudomonadota bacterium | reverse complement strand
GTCGACCTCGGGACTGTTGTACCGGCCGTGGTTGTTGGGATTCCAGGATGCGAACAGGTCGCCGAACGTCATGGGATCGTCGTAGTCCGGACCCCAGCCGTAGCTGGCGACATCGAAATCGCCGTTCTGCACCTTTGCGATGCGTTGCTTGAAGATCTGGGCATCGATGACGATGTCGATGTCCAGCGTCCGCTTGAAGAGCGCCTGGAAGTACTCGGCCTGCTTGACGCCGCTGACTACGTCATCGACGAGGAATGGAATCGGCGGCAGCTTCTCCAGCCCGAGCTCGTCCAGCGCCAGCTTGAGATAACGCCGCGCCTCGCCGAGGTCCTGCTTGATTTCGGGGGGAGGATATTCCTGCCGGAAGTAGCCCTCTTCGCCCTTCAGCCAGGCCGGGAAGATGGATTTTGCCGGGGAATAGCCCGGGTTCTTCATCGCCCGGTAGACCAGCTCCGTATTGTCGCTCGCGTACATCAATGCCTTGCGCAGGTTCTTGTTGTTGAACAGCCGGCCCGGACGCTGGTTCATCTCGACGAACCAGACCGTGCCATCGTTCGCCCGGCTGAGCTGCCAGCCTTCGTTCATCGCCTGTTTGACGCTCTCCGCTCCCAGGCCCGCTGACTGCCCGACCATCGCGATGCTGCCGTCGCGGTACAGGTTCAGGTGTGCGTTGCTGTCGTTGGTGATGTACGGCAGATCGATGGCATCGAGTCGAACCCGATCACGATCCCAGTACTGTTCATTCTTTTCGAGACGGACGTGAGCCCCGTGGACCCAACGCGCCATGGTGAACGGGCCGTTGTAGAGCAAATCCACCGCATCCGCCGCATAGCGGCCCTCGCGGCTGCGGTAGAAGTCCTCCCGGATCGGCAGGAAGGCGAAGAAGCTGACCAGCTTGTCGAAGTAGGCGATGGGCCGCTCGAATTCCACTGCCAGCGTCCGGTCATCCACGGCACGAACGCCCAGAGACTCGGGCGGCAGCTTGCCGGTGTTGATCGCCTCGCCGTTCCTGATCGAATAGAAGAGGAAGGCATAGGACGCGGCATTCTCGGGATCCACCGCCAGTCGCCAGGCGAACACGAAGTCGTGGGCCGTCACCGGCTCGCCATCGCTCCACACGGCATCGGGCCGCAGCCTGAACGTTGCCCCTTCCGGCCGGATGTCCCACTCCTCAGCCACCGCGGGAATGAGCGCATTGTGCTCGTCATAGCGGAGCAGCCCCTCCATCACATGCCCGAGAACAAACATGCTGACCACGTCCGTGCTCAAGGTGCTGTTGAGTTGCGGCGGCTCCTGGCTGAGGGCCAGCGTGATTGTCCGGTTTGCAGCATCTATTGCCGGACTGGTTGCCTTGGCCCCGCCGGTCAACCCGGAGAGCCAACCGAGGATCAGCAGCACCACCACGAAAAAGGCCACGGCGCCGACACCCAGCCACACCAAAGCGCGGTTGGCGGCCCGGCTCGATGGCACGCCCATCGCGGCGTCAGGGCTGTTCGATGTAGGCATGCGTGAAATCGGGATCGGTGCCGATGGCCCGGCGAATGACGCCTTTCAATCGCGGATCGACCAGGTACATCTGGCCGCGCTCGTAGTTCGTGATGACGACGGCGTCCTCGATGACGATGCGCTGGATCTCTGCGAAGGCTTGCATTCGCTCTGCAGCCTGCAGGGATTCCTGGGCGACTGCAACCCAGCGATCGTATTCCGGATTGTTGTACTTGCCGCTGTTGTTCGGGTTCCAGGACGCAAAGAGATCGCCGAAGGTCATGGGATCGTCGTAGTCGGGTCCCCAGCCGTAGATGGCGATCTCGAAATCGCCTGCTTCGACCTTGGCCAGGCGCTGCTTGAAGATCTGGCGGTCGATCAGCAGCTCGAGGCCGAGCGTCTGGCGAAACAGGTCCTGGAAGTACTCGGCACTCTTGCCCGCCACTTCGGTGTCCTGCGTGAGCAGCGAGATGGCTGGCCAGGAATCAAGGCCCAGCTCGATGCGCGCCTGTTCCAGGTGCTCCCGCGCCTTCTCGACATCGATCCGGATCTCGGGCGGCGGATACTCCTGCCTGAACAGCCCGTTCACGCCCTGCAACCACGCCGGAAACAGCGAAGCCGACGGCGTATACCCCGGAACCTTGAGTGCCCGGTTGACGAGGGTATTGTTGTCCACGACCAGCTGCAGCGCCTTGCGGAAATTGCGGTTGCTCGTGATGCGCCCGGGCCGATGATTGAAATTCAGGTACCAGATGCTCCCGTCGTTCATGCGGTCGATGGCCCAGCCTTCGAGCAGCGCCCGCTTCAACCCTTCCGGTGGCAGGCCGTTCGAACCACCCGCAACCGCGACATTGCCATCGCTGAACAGGTTGAGGATCGTGGCCGTATCGGGCGTCAGGTAGGGAATATCGATCGCGTTGATCCGGATCGCCTCCGCATTCCAGTACTGCGGATTCTTGTCCATCCGGATCCGCGCCCCGTGGACCCACTGGCTGAGGACATAGGGCCCGTTGTAGAGCATGTCTTCGGCATTGGCGCCGTAGCGCCCTTCCCGGCTGTTGTAGAACTCCTCGCGTACCGGCAGGTAGGGCGCCGTCGTCGCGATCTTGAGGAAGTACGGCAGGGGTCGTTCCAGCTGCACCTCCAGTGTCCGGTCATCGACCGCGCGGGCACCGAGTGCCTCCACGGGAAGCTTGCCGAAATTGATGGCTTCGGCGTTCTTCACCGGGTACAGCAGGAACGCGTACTTCGACGCGTTCTGCGGATCGAGGCCCTTGCGCCAGGCAAACACGAAATCATGTGCGGTCACCGGCTTGCCATCGCTCCATTTCGCACTGGCACGCAAGTGGAACGTGGCGCCATCCGCCCGCAATTCCCATCGCTCCGCGACGCCTCCCGTGAGCTCATTGTGCTCATCGAGCTGCAGCAAGCCCTCCTTGATGTGGCCGAGGACGAAGTTGCTGATGGCATCGAGCGACCGGGTGCTGTTCAGTTCCGGCGCGTCGGAGTTCAACACCATCGTGACGGTGCCCGTCTCGAAGTCGAGGCCTTTCGCGTCGATGGCCCCACTGCCCGTCAGGCGCGAGAGCCAGCCCAGCACCAAAAGCAGTACGACGAACCCTGCAATCGCAATCGCGGCCAGAAGGGCCAGGGAACGGCTGGCAGCTTTGCTGTGGTTGGTGGACGCCGGCTCGGTATTCATCTGACGCCTACTCTTCGCTGACGTACGCGTAAGTGAAATCGGGATCGGTGCCCACCACGCGGCGGACCACGCCCTTCAAGCGCTTGTCGCTCACGAACACCTGGCCGCGTTCGTAGAGCGCCACCTGGGCAGCATCTTCGATCAGCACGCGCTGGATCGTGCCGAAGGCGTCCATGCGCACCTGCGGATCGAGGGAATCCATCGCCTGCCGTACCGCACGATCCACTTCCGGATTCGCGTAACGGCCGCGGTTGTTGAGATTCCAGGAGGCATAGAGGTCGCCATAAGTCAGGGGATCGTCGAAATCGGGAGACCAGCCGGCGAGCACCAGATCGAATTCACCTGAGGTCATCTTGGCCAGCCGTTGCCGGAAAATCTGCCGGTCGATGCGGATGTCGAGCCCGAGGTTCTCCTTGTACTCGCCCTGCAGGTATTCGGCGATGCGGCCGTTCAAGGGGTTGTCGGTGATCAGGAACGACAACGGCGGCCATTCGGTTATCCCCAGCTCCTGCTTCGCGAGTTCGAGGTGCCGCCGCGCTTCGGCCAGGTTCTGCTTGATGACAAGCGGTGGGTACTCCTGGCGGAACAGGTCCTGCTTGCCCTTGACCCACGCGGGAAAGAGCGAGCTTCCCGGGATGTAGCCCGGCAGCTTGATCACCTGGTTAACCAGTTCGCCCGTGTCGATCGCGAGCTGCATGGCCTTGCGCAGGTTGAAGTTGCGGCTCACGCGCTCGTCGCGATGATTGAAGTCGATGTACCAGACCGAGCCTTCATTGAACCGGTTGATCTGCCAGCGCTGGACGAGGGCCTCATCGAGCTGGTCGGACTCGAGGCCGATCGACTGGCCCGCCATCGCCACCTGGCCGTCCTTGTAGAGATTGAGGATCGCGGTGGTGTCGGCAGTGATGTACGGGTGATCGATCCGCTCCAGCCGGATGGTGTCCTTGTCCCAGTAGTCGTGGTTCTTTTCGAAGCGGAAGCTCGCACCGTGGATCCATTGGGTGAGCTTGAAAGGTCCGTTGTAGAGCAGGTCCGCCACGTCCGCCCCGTACCGCCCGTTGCGGCTGACGTAGAAATCCTCGCGCACCGGATAGAAGGTCTTGAACGCCGTGAGCTTGTCGAAGAAGGCGATGGGACGTTCGAACTCGATCTCAAGAACCTGGTCACTGTCGGCGCGTGCGCCCAGCGCTTCGAGAGGCAGTTTGCCGGTGTTGATCGCCTCCGCGTTCTTCAGTGGATACATGATGAAGGCGTATTCGGAGGCATTCGCCGGATCGACCACCTTCCGCCACGCAAAGACGAAGTCATGAGCGGTTACCGGCTTGCCGTCGCTCCACACCGCGTCGTCGCGGAGGTGGAAGGTGGCGCCATCAGGTCGGATGTCCCATCGATCAGCAACACCCGGGATGATCGCTCCATGTTCGTCAGCGCGGAGCAGGCCTTCCATCACGTGCCCGAGCACGTAGCTGCTGTACACGTCGGTGGCGCGGGTGCTGTCGAGCTGCGGGGGTTCGAACTGGTACGCGAGGCTGATGGCAGCGCCGGCCACATCGATCGCGTCACCGGCCACATTGCCGCCGCCGGTATGCCGGCCGAGCCAGCCGAGCACCAGCAGCAGGACGACAAATGCTCCAACCGCCCCCACTCCCAACAGCAGCAGTTGTCGGCGCGCGGCGCGCGTGGTCGAACTGCCCGGGTCGGTGGCTGGGTTCATAGGCGGATTAATCATGCCTTCGCGGCTGACGTAAGCCAAGAAACTGCTCTAAGACAGAAGATTTGCGGGTTTCGTTCCAGCTGCCGAACCTGCAGGCTGACTGGCAGGACGAATGCGGGGGCAAGGAATGCCAACGGTGCTGCGCCATGGTAGCTGGCGCCTCTTCTTCTACAGCAACGAGGGTTCAGAGCCTCCTCACATACACATCGAATCCCCTCACGGGGTTGCGAAGTTTTGGCTGGACCCGGTCGCTTTGGTAGGCTACTCGGGCTTGCGGCGGCACGAACTCAGGGCACTCGAACATTTCCTGTCCGATCACCGGGACGTTTTACTCAGAGCGTGGAATGAGTACTTTGGCGATTGATGCTGCTCCCCTCGCCCGGTCCGCCGTTACCAGCGAACGGGACCTGGTGGTAAACCTGGTCGATGGCAGGACCCTGACAGTCCCGCTTACCTGGTTTCCTCGGCTTGTCGATGCCACCGCAGACCAGCGTGCGAATGTGCGGCTGGTGGGCAAGGGCGAAGGACTGCACTGGCCGGATCTCGATGAGGACATCAGCGTGGCAGCGCTCCTGCAGGGCCAGCGCGCGGTCACGGCGCACTGACCGATCAGGATCTGGCCGCGGTCCGCTGCCGGGGCCGTGCGATGAGATAACGGAACCGGTTATGCATCTCGAAGGAGCCGGTGGCGGTCCGGAACGGCGCGACCACGGCAGTCAACGCCTTGCGCACGACCGGCTCGCCGACTTCCTGCACCGCTGCAGCGCCGGGACCTGAAGCCAGCAACCCGCGGCACAGGGTCTTGAAATCCTTGTAGACCCAGAGGCAGTCGACTTCATCGGTGCGGACGGTTTCGAAGCCGGCCTGCTCGATCAGCGGCTGCAACGCACCGGCCGCGGACAACGCGAAGGGGCCCGGCGCACCGGGAGGAGGCGGCGGAATGAGCCGCGCGAGGGCAGCCAGGCAGGTGGATGCCTGCGCCTCGTCCGGGGCACCCCAGATCGCCACGGCCAGCGTGCCATCCGGCTTGAGGACGCGGCGTGCCTGGCGCAACGCGTTCAGCGGGCTTTCCGCGAACTGGAAGGCATTGAAACCGGTGACGATGTCGAACTTGTCCTCGGCGAAGGGCAGGTCTTCCATATCGCCCTGGCGGAAATCGCCCTGGGGTACGCGTTCACGCGCCACGGCCAGGAAGGCTTCGGTGGCATCGAGACCGGAGACATTCGCGCCGAGCGCCGCCACCATCTGGCAGAACATGCCGGCGCCACAGCCCACGTCGAGCAGCATCGTGGTGCGGCCTATGTTGAGGCGGGCGAGCACGGCCTTGTACAGCGGCTGCACCATGCCTTCCTGCACTTCGGCCCAGTCGCGGACCCGATTGCCCCACAACGCACTCTGCTCGTCTGCCGTTCCCATGCGTACTCCTTCAGTGGACAGTGCCGGTGCCTTCGCCTGCGCCGGGCTTGAACAGTCGCTCCACGTCGATGGCGTCGAACGCATAGGCACGATTGCAGAAATCGCAGCGGACTTCCACGTCGTCGCGCTCCTCGAGAATGGAGCGGATCTCGGCCTCACCCAGGGATTGCAGCATGCCCTGCACCCGCTCGCGGGAACATTTGCAGCGAAAGGAAACGGGGGTGGGCTCGAAGAGCCGTACATCGTCCTCATGGAACAGGCGATGGAGTATTTCGCGGTCGCTCAAGGACCGCAGTTCCTCGGGCTTCAGCGTGTCGCCGAGGAGTTGCAGGCGTTGCCAGGCGTCATCAATCTCCGCGCGGCGCGGTGCCGACTCGAGTTCGGGGGTCGGCAGGCGCTGGAGCAGCATGCCGGATACGCCCTGCTCGTCCGCATGCAGCCAGAGCCGCGTCGGCAGCTGTTCGGAACTCTCGAAATACACCTGCAGGCAATCGGCCATGCGCCCGCCGGCCAGCGGCACGATGCCCTGGTAGCGCTGGTCCTGGTTGCCGGTCTCCACAGTCACGGTGAGACGGCCCTCACCCGACAGGACCGCGAGGTCGCGACTGGCAGGCTCTTCGCGATACCGTGCCAGTGCCCGGACATTGAGCGTGTTCGTGCACTGGGCCAGCAGCAGGTGCATCGGGCCCCGGCCCTGCAGCTGCAATGTCAGCAGTCCTTCGAACTTGACCGTGGACGCGAGCAGCACCGACGCCGCGACCGCCTCGCCCAGCGTGTCGCGGATCTCCACCGGATACTGGCGATGCTCCAGCAACGCGGCCCAGGTGGCGTCGAGATGCACGAGGTGGCCCCGCACCGGAAACTGTTCGAACAGGAACTGGTGCAGGGAATCGCGGTCGTGCATCAAGGTGCCAGCTTGCGCTTCAGCAGGTCGTTGACCTGCGCGGGATTGGCCTTGCCGCCGCTCACCTTCATCACCTGGCCGACGAAGAAGCCGAAGAGCTTGTCCTTGCCCGAGCGGTAATCGGCAAGCTGCTTCGGATTCGCTGCCATGACCTCATCAATGACTTTTTCGATCTCCCCTAAGTCCGTGATCTGCTTGAGGCCGCGGGACTCGATGATTGCATCCGCGCCCTGGGCTTCGGCCCACATTGCCTCGAACACTTCCTTCGCGATCTTGCCGGAAATCGTTTCATCGGCGATCCGCAGCAACAGCTGCGCCAGCGCGGCCGCGTCGACCCGGGATGCCGTGATGTCGAGCCCCTCCTTGTTGAGGGCACCCGAGAGCTCGCCCATCACCCAGTTCGCGGCCAGCTTGGCGTTCGACGCTCCGACTTTCGCGACGACCGCCTCGTAGAAATCCCCGAGTTCACGGCTGGCCGTGAGCACCCCGGCGTCGTACGCGGACAAACCATGCTGCTCGACGAAGCGGGCGGCTTTCTGGTCCGGCAGCTCGGGCAGGCTCGCGCGCACCGCATCGATATACGCGCTGTCGATATTCACGGGCAGCAGGTCGGGATCCGGGAAATAGCGGTAGTCGTTCGCTTCTTCCTTGGAGCGCAGCGCCCGCGTCTCGTCCTTGTCCGGATCGTACAGCCGCGTTTCCTGGCGGATCTTGCCGCCGCCCTCGATCACTTCGATCTGGCGGGCGACCTCGTGGTTGATCGCCTTCTCGATGAAGCGGAAGGAGTTGAGGTTCTTGATCTCGCAGCGCGTGCCGAATTTGTCCTGCCCTTTTGGCCGCACCGACACATTGGCGTCGCAACGGAACGAGCCTTCCTGCATGTTGCCGTCGCAGATCTCGAGATACCGGACCAGCGTGTGGATGCGCTTGAGGTAGGCCACTGCCTCCTTCGCCGTCCGCATGTCCGGCTCGGACACGATCTCAAGCAGCGGCGTGCCGGCGCGATTGAGGTCGATACCGGAGTAGCCCTGGAAATCCTCGTGCAGGGATTTGCCAGCGTCCTCTTCGAGATGCGCGCGGGTGATGCCGATGGTCTTGCGGGCACCGTCGTCGAGCAGGATCTCAAGCCGGCCCTGCTGCACGATCGGCAGCTCGTACTGGCTGATCTGGTAGCCCTTGGGCAGGTCGGGGTAGAAATAATTCTTGCGCGCGAACACCGAGCGATGATTGATGGCCGCGCCGATCGCGAGCCCGAATTTCACCGCCATGCGCGCGGCTTCCTTATTAAAGACCGGCAGCACGCCCGGCAGCGCAATATCCACCGCGCACGCCTGGGTGTTCGGCTCGGCGCCGTA
>JANNNQ010000122.1:0-47189 GCA_031398625.1 Pseudomonadota bacterium | reverse complement strand
GTCGGATCGAAGCCGGCCTTGATCCGGAGGGGCCTCCCCTCGCGTAGTTTCCGCAGCAAATCTGCTTCAAGCAGGATCTCGCTTGTACCCCTGCGAAGCTCATCTAGCTGCTCTTCGGGTGACGCTTGCCTGGCATTGACTGTATCCATTGCTGTCTCTGGTATCGCACGACTGGGCAGCAGTCGCTGCGGGAGTGGGAATTTATGAGGTCAGGCAGATTCACGCAATCTGCACTGTGCACTGATGTCTTCAACCAAATGAAGACCGGCGGCCTTGTAAAGTGTGACCTGCGGGCGGACCTGATGCCCAATCTGGTGGCCGGACGGGTTGACGCACCCCGGATCACCCTCTAACTTAGCGACTGCTCTATGTTTTGACGAGTTTCCGGTGAAAAGACAGCAGGATAACGCAAGCCCACTTGTGCCCAGGGACCGCCGACCAAAGCCGGCCGTGAGCACGATGGCTCTGCATATGCGCTGGCTCCTTACCGGACTCCTGCTGCCTCTCGCAGGAGGGGCCGTTGCCTTCAACTTCTTTCGCTCCGAAGCGCCGGTGGCATCGCCTGCGGCATCATCCCGGCAGCTGCTTGAAGCCACCGTCCAGGCACTTCCGGAGCTCTCAATCCCGGAAGTCATAGGAAACCCCGCCATCACGCCCATTGGGGATACCGTCGAATTCGTTGTTCGCAGGAACGATACGCTCGAGCGGATGTTCCGTCAGTTGCGCCTTAGCCTGCAGGACCTCGCAGCGATTCGAGGCTTGCCTGGCATCCGTCAGAGCCTCGACATGCTGAATCCTGGCGAGCTCATTACCCTGGTCCACGCGGACGGCCTCGTGCAGGCACTGACTCGCCGCATCAGCGATACAGAGACCCTGACGGTAAAACGCCTGAGTGATGGCTTCGTCGCAGAGGTTGTCGAAACACCTATCGAACTTCGCACGGTCCAGAAGCGGGGAAGGATCGATTCTTCGCTATTCGTTGCAGGCAGGTCGATAGGCGTAAGTTCAGACGTGATCATGCGCCTGGCTAACGATATCTTCGGATGGGACATCGATTTTGCCCTGGAGATCCAGCCGGGCGACGAGTTCGGCATTGTCTACGAGCAGCGCTTCCGGGAAGGCGAATATCTGGGTGACGGCAATATCCTCGCTGCGGAATTCATCAATAGCGGACGTACTTATCGTGCCGTGCGCTACGAATCGGCGGACGGCGAAATAGCAGACTACTTCACGCCGTCGGGCGACAGTATGCGGAAGCAGTTCCTGCGCGCTCCCGTGGATTTCACACGAATCAGTTCCAACTTCAATCCGCGTCGACGGCACCCGATCCTGAACACAATTCGTGCGCACAAGGGCGTCGACTACGCAGCTCCGACGGGAACGATCATCAAGGCGGCAGGCGACGGGAAGGTAAGCCTGGCGGGGGTCCAGGGAGGCTATGGTAATGTGGTAATCCTCGAACATGGGGGCGGGGTTACAACCCTATATGGTCACATGTCAAGCTTCGCGAAAGGCTTGCGAAATGGGGCACGCGTCAAGCAGGGACAAACAATCGGTTTCGTAGGCAGGACAGGCGCCGCAACAGGCCCTCATCTTCACTACGAGTATCGGGTCAATGGCGACCACAAAAACCCCAGAACCGTTCAGCTGCCTGAGGCGCATCCAATACCGCCCGCCTACTTGTCAGATTTCCGGATTCAATCCGGGTCACTACTTACGGACCTCGATCGGTCTCGGGATGCGGCAGTCGCTGCTACCGCTGCAGTTCCGTAAGGATCCCCCAACGCAGGTTGGGCGCCGGCTGGCAAATACGAAGCGGGGACTTCGGCGCGGTAGCACAACCCTCCACCCTTGCGTAGTATTCTTGGTGTTCTGCCGCACTCCGGCCTGACCTACTCGTTACCGGCCCAATGTCCGACGTGAATCTCAAGGCTCCCGAATACTACATCAATCGCGAGCTCTCGTTCCTCGATTTCAATCATCGGGTGCTTGCCCAGGCACATGATGATTCGCTGCCCCTGCTGGAACGCGCCAGGTTCCTCTGCATTTCCTGCAGCAATCTGGACGAGTTCTTCGAGATCCGCGTTGCCGGGCTGAAGCAGAGGCAGGACCTCGGTTCACTGCAAGGCGGCCTTGATGCGATGACGGTTCCAGAGCAGCTGGCTGCAATCCACAAGCAGGCTTCGGCACTCGTCACGGATCAGTACGAAGTGCTTAACCTGATCGTATTCCCCTCACTTTCTGCCCAGGGAATCCGCTTCGTAAACGGGCTCACGTTCACCGCAGAACAACGTGACTGGCTCGCCGACTATTTCGCGAAGGAAGTTGAGCCGGTTCTGACTCCGCTGGGACTGGACCCCGCCCGCCCCTTCCCAAGGATCCAGAACAAGAGCCTGAACTTCATCGTTCGCCTTTCAGGAAAAGATGCGTTCGGTCGGGATGCGGAACTCGCTGTGGTACAGGTACCCAGATCGCTCCCACGTGTCATCGGCCTCCCGAGGACGTCGGATGCCGAAGGAGCCACGAATTTCGTGTTCCTGTCGGCAGTCATCTCGACATTCGTCGCGCAGCTGTTCAGCGGCATGACTGTTGAGGGGTGCTGGCAGTTCCGGGTTACCCGCAACAGTGATCTGTTCGTCGATGATGAAGAAGTTGACGATCTACTGCGAGCGATAGAAGGCGAGCTGGCCCAGCGCCGCTATGGGGCTGCAGTACGTCTCGAAACGTCGCTTGATTGCCCGGACGACATCACGAATTTCCTGCTGAAGCATTTCGCCCTAGGCAAGAACGACCTGTACCAGGTCAACGGACCAGTAAACCTGAATCGCCTCATGGCCATCTACGACCTTGTGGATCGTCCTGACCTCAAGTACACACCCTTCACTCCTGGACTGCCGAAACGCCTGATGGAGAAAGAGGACATCTTCAGTGCCATGCGGGAGCGAGACGTCCTGCTTCATCATCCGTATCAGTCGTTCGCTCCGATAATCGATTTCGTCAGGCAGGCGGGCACGGATCCCGACGTGCTGGCCATCAAGCAGACGCTGTACCGCACTGGACCGGAATCGCCGATCGTTGATGCCCTAGTCGCAGCAGCGAGGGCAGGCAAGGAAGTCACGGTAATCATAGAGCTGATGGCAAGATTCGACGAGGCGGCGAACATCCGTCTCGCGACACGGCTGCAGGAAGCCGGTGCGCACGTGATGTATGGCGTGGTGGGCTACAAGACGCATGCGAAACTCATCATGGTTGTCCGACGTGAGCGCAGCAAACTGCGTCGCTACTGCCACTTCGGCACCGGGAACTATCATCCACAAACCGCGCGGGTCTACACCGATTACGGACTGTTCACCTGTGATGAAGCGATGGGCGAGGACCTCCACGAACTGTTCCTGCAGCTCACCAGCCCGACCCGGGTAGCCACGATGCAGAGGATCCTGCAATCCCCGTTTACGCTACATGACGCCCTGCTCGAAAAAACGCGACGCGAGATGAACAATGCCGCGGCAGGCAAGCCAGCACGGATCATCGCCAAGATGAATGCCCTAATCGAGCCTCAGATCATCCAGGCGCTTTATCAGGCTTCGATGGCCGGGGTCAAAGTGGATTTGATCGTTCGCGGGATCTGCGCCCTGAAGCCCAATTTGCCGGGCGTCTCTGAGAACATTTCGGTAACGTCGATAGTTGGCCGCTTCCTCGAACATTCGCGCGTGTTCTATTTCCACAATGGCGGCGCTCAGGAAGTCTTCTGCGCGAGTGCCGACTGGATGGAACGAAATTTCTTCCGCCGCATAGAAGTATGCTTCCCCGTTCTCAAGAAAAGCCACCGGGAACGGATCATCGGCGACATGGAACTGTACCTCACGGACAACATACTGGCATGGAAGCTCGCGGCCGATGGCTCCTATAGTCGCGTCTCACCGGGAAGCAACGCGCCAGTCTGCGTCCAGACAACTCTGCTGAAGCAGCTCACTGAATTACCCTAGCAGCTCTGCTGTCAGGCAACGCGCAGTCGGAACCCGGCGACCTTCAGGTAGTCCGCTTCCTGTTCAAGGTCGGCAACGGTCAGCGGATGATCGTCAAGCCAGCGTCGCGGAAATTCAATATCGAGAGTACGCCCTTTCGCCTTGAGGATGACAGCTGGCAACGCCGCCGCACTGCGTCCACGATGCAGCAGCACTGCCAACCGCAACAGGACGATGAGCAGTTCCGCCTTTATGTGCCACGGAGGCGTGAGATCCTCCAAGGCCTCGAGATGCGGCTTTCTTCGATGTGCGCCCACTATGCAGGAGAGCAACCGCTGCTCTTCGCGGGGAAATCCCGGCATGTCGGCATGCTCGAGCAGATAGGCGCCATGGCGGTGATAGTGGGAATGGGAGATGTCCAGGCCTATTTCATGCAACCGGGCAGACCATCCGAGGACCAGTTCCGCAAGCGGGTCTTGGAGGTCCCACTCTTCCTGCACCTGATGCAGAAACTCGAGCGTGGTGTTTTCAACCCTCGCAGCCTGTTGCCCGTCAACGTGATATCGACCCTGCATGGCCCGCACGCTGCGCACACGGGCATCCTCGTCCGTCAGTCGCCCCAGCAGGTCATACAACAACCCCTCGCGCAGCGCCCCCTCTGCTACGCGCATGCTTTCGAGCCCAAGCATCGAGAAGATTTCGGCAAGAATGGCGATGCCGCCCGGGAATACCGGCAGCCTTTCCTCATTGAGCCCCGGCAGCTTCAAGCGATCGAGGCTGCCAGATCGCAAAGCGGTCTCTGCCAGCTCTTCGACATCACCAGCGGTGATCAGCGAATCTGCGCCACCACGAGCCTTGACGATATCAGCCACGGCCCTGATCGTCCCGGATGTACCGATGGCATGGTCCCAGTTCGACTGGCCGAATGTGGCCTGCAAGGGCTCGAGCTCGATGCGCGCAGCAAGGCGCGCACGCTTCAGTCGCTTTTCCGTGATTTCCCCATCTGCAAAGAACCGGGAACTCATGCTGACACAACCCATGTAGAGGCTTGCCAGCTGGCGGGTATGGGTGCTCTCGCCGACGATCAGTTCGGTACTGCCCCCGCCGATGTCGGCCACCAGTCGCCGCCCCGACTCGCTGGGCATGGTGTGCAGCACGCCGAGATAAATCAGTCGCGCTTCTTCGACACCTGAAATGATCTCGATGGGATGCCCTAGCATATGGGCGGCCCGCTCCAGAAAGGCACCTTTCCGTCTGGCCTGACGGAGCGTATTGGTTCCGACCACGCGTACGCTTTCGGCCTTCATGTCCTTCAGACGCTGACCGAAGCGCTCGAGGCAGGCCAAAGCCCGCTCGACTACGCCCCGATCAAGTCGGCCATGCTCATCGAGACCGGCCGCCAAGCGCACCATTTCGCGCAGCCGGTCGAGAATGATCAACTGCCCGTGCGAGTACCGGGCCACGACCATGTGGAAGCTGTTCGAGCCGAGATCGACGGCCGCTATGACGTCCGGGATCCTGCTCGAAGAACGGGGCATACGGGATGGGATACGGCAAGAGCGAAGGGTGGGTGCAAGGAAAACCGCTACCTGCGCCCTGGCAAGACCCGCAGTCTGCCTTACGGAGACTGCATCTGGATTACATCGAGAACGACGAACCGCACCCGCAAGTCGTCGTCGCGTTGGGATTGCGGATCACGAACTGGGCGCCTTCGAGGTCCTCGCGATAGTCGATTTCAGCGCCCATCAGGTACTGGACGCTCATGGGATCGACAAGCAGCCTGACACCCTGGTTCTCTATGCAGGTATCTCCTTCTTCACGGTTCTCGTCGAACGTGAACCCATACTGGAACCCGGAACACCCCCCACCTGTTACGAAAACCCGCAGATTGAGCGCAGGATTCGCCTCCTCGCGAATCAGCTCGCCCACCTTGGCCGCAGCCGCATCCGTGAAAAGGACCATGGCAGGAATTCCAGGGGAACTCGTGGCGGGCGCAGGAGGCTGGTCAGCTTCGGTATTCATCGTTTGAGGATCTTGGGGCCGCGCACCACAGAACTCAAGCCTGCCGTACCCAAAGGCTGGGGCTACTTCGCGCCCCGGGCCGCCGGAGCCGGGGTGGCGGTCACCTTGGCCGGCGCTTCGGCGGGTAGGGTGGGAGGAAGGTTCTTCCGGGGTTCATGGATCAACTTGCCGTTGATGGCCGCCCCCATTGCCATCTCGATCAGGCCGTAATAGACATTGCCCGACACCCGGGCAGTGGCCCCGAGCTCAACCCGCTCGTGGGCCAGGATATCGCCCGTCACAGCCCCGTTAAGGACGACATTTGGTACCGCAACGGAGCCTTCGATCACGCCTGCATCACTGACGCTCAGGGTAGCTCCAGAGCCCTGAGGGGCGTCTACATTGCCCTTCACGTGGCCATCGACGTGCAGGCCACCGCTGAAATGAACATCGCCAATGATGCGAGTACCCGCGCCAATCAGCGTATCGATGCGGTTGGGGCCCTTCTCCGCCTGTTTCTTGCGCCTGAACATGCAATGTTAGCCTGCTGCCTGGACCTGCCAGGAAAAGGACTGCCGCACGACCGGTTGCCTCGGAGAGCGCACCTCGACATTGATCGCCAGCGGCTCGAAACCTTCCGGCAGGGTGACATCCTGCTCCAGGTTCTGGAAGTAACGGAACGAGAATGTAAGCTGGTTCGCCCCCGGCCCTGCCGTCTCCGCAAGCGGAATCCGCGCGGGATTCTGGTTGAGAGCGCCTTCTAGATCGATCATTACCGTGCCCGATACCACTGCGTCCTGTCGCATTGACTGGACGAGAACCAGGCGCAGCCGGAAATGCCGGTCAGAACCGCCGGGCAGGATCTCGAATCGCTGGATGCGGAGTCCGCCGATGCCATCTGCAGGAGCGACGATCCCGCGGTAGAAAGTCAGCTCTTCGCTTTGCCTCAGGACCTGAGCCTGGAGCTCACCAAGTGTCCGCTCCACGTCCGCATAGGATTGCTGGTCCACATCGCGAGCGGTATCAACCGCTGCGATGCGGCCCCGGAGGTCTTCATTTGCCTGCTCAAGGGATTCGACTCGGCCAAGCAGCTCGCGTCGCTCCATTACGGTTGCCAGCTGGTTATGGCCGGCATCATAGCGTCCCCATTCGTACATCGCATAAAGGAGCGACCCTGCCAGTACGAGCCCTGCAATCGCGAGGGTCCGTCGCCGCCAGGGAGCACGGCGGCGGATTACCAACTGACCGGTGCGCAGCGGTTCAAATTCAGCCATTTCAATCGGACCCGACGCGATAGACGGGGGCAGTGTACTTGATGTCCTCGTGCAGCAAGCAAGCCTGCCTCCGTCGTGCAAGTCGGCTACAATTCCGCGTGCCCGGAATTGCAGGATAATGCACAAGACCCGTCCCATGCTCTGGCTCAAGGCATTTCATGTCGTCTTCGTGGTCACCTGGTTTGCAGGTCTTTTCTACCTGCCACGGCTGTTTGTCTATCACGCCACGGCGACCGACGCGATAGGCATCGCACGCTTCGAGATCATGGAGCGACGGCTCTTCGTCATGATGACCCTTGGTGGAGTGCTCGCAGCAGTCTTCGGCATCGCGATGGTCATTGCCGCACCGGGACTGCTTGCCTTGGACTGGCTGAAGCTCAAGCTGGTCCTGGTAGCGAGCCTTGTCGGCTATCACGTCTGGTGCCATCGCCTCGTACTCGCTTTCCGCCAACGGGCCAACCGGCACTCTGAACGCTGGTTCCGGCTGTTCAACGAAGCGCCCAGCCTGCTGCTGATTGCGATCGTGCTCCTCGCCGTCCTGAAACCCTTATGATTGCCTGCCGGCTCAGGCTGTCGCCAGTGCAGGCAGCTCACCCGTCTGGTCAGTGCGCTTTTCAGGCTTCAGGCTGCGCCACGGCGAGGTACGCAGCCATTCTTCGAGCCGGTCCACAGGCAGGGGCGGACTCATGAAATAGCCCTGCGCCTGATCGCAGCCAAGCTGCCTGAGCAGCTTCAGACCTGCCTCATCCTCGACACCTTCGGCCACCACCTTCAGTCCCAGGTTGTGCCCCAGCTCAATCGTCGACCGCACGATGGTCGATGTCGTGGGATCCGACGACATGCGCATGACAAACGACCTGTCGATCTTGAGCTCATCCACCGGCAGCTGGACGATGTAGCTAAGCGACGAGTAGCCCGTACCGTAGTCATCGATCGACAGGTGAATCCCCAGCGCGTGCAGGCGATCAAGGACTCGCTGCGCATGTGCCGGGTCTTCCATGAAACCACTCTCGGTGATCTCGATGCAGAGCAGATCCGGCGGAACCCCGTAACGCTCCAGCATCTGACCGATGAGGTCCGGCAGTTCCCGGTTCATCAGGTCCCTGGCAGAGATGTTCACCGAGACCCTGAGGGGCATGTGCCTGGCGTACCAGTCGCCGCACTGCCTGATCGATTCATTCAACACCCAGCGCGTCAGGACCTTGATGTAGCCCGTGTGCTCCGCAAACGGAATGAACTCACCCGGCGAGACAAAACCACGCACCGGGTGATCCCAGCGCAGCAGCGCCTCGACAGCGCCCACCACTGAACTGGCGAGCGACACCTTCGGCTGGTAGAACACCTTGAGCTCGTTCTTCTCGACTGCCCGCCGCAGTTCGCCCAGCATCGAGAGGTGCTCCTGCTGGTGAGTGTCGTATTCGGGATCATAGGTCGCGAAGCCGCTCTTGTTCCGCTTGGCCACATACATCGCGATATCCGCATTGCGCAGCAAGGTGCTCGCGTTCTCGCCGTGCTCCGGGAAGTGGGCGATACCGATGCTGGTACCGACATCCAGTGGCTGGCTTTCATAGGTTATCGGCACTTCGAGCGCGCGAATGATCTTCTGGGCCACCCGGGACACGTATTCGCGCCTGGCTGTCGGCAACAGGATCGCAAACTCGTCGCCTCCCAGTCGGGCCACCGTGTCCGACGAACGGAGCAGGTCGCGCAGGCGTCCTGCGACCTCCCGCAGCACGTGGTCGCCGACACCATGGCCCAGCGTGTCATTGACGTACTTGAAACGATCCAGGTCCATCATCAGGATCGTCAGTGGCGCCACCGTTCGCTGCGCCTGCTCGATGGCCGTTGTCAGCCGCTCGTTGAACAGGGAGCGATTCGGCAACCCGGTCAGCGTGTCCTGGTACGCAAGGCGCAGGATTTCCTGCTCTCGATCCGCAATGCCAGAGCGCATCTCGTCAAGACTGCTTGCCAGGACCCCGATCTCGTCATTGCGCTGCACCACCACCTGGGCGGTGTAGTCGCCTTTCTGGATACGCAGGGCTGCACGCACCAGCTCGCTCAACGGTCGCGTGATGCCGAGCGCGATGGCAATGCTGCCGGCGATGGAGAGAAGCACGCTGAAAACAGCCAGTCCCACGAGCGTGTGCCGCAACTGGTCGAATGCGGCTATGGCCGCCGCCACCGAACGCTGCAGCACAGCGACTACCCGGGTATTCCCGTGCTGCCGCAGCTCGATTACGCGAAGCTGCTGCTCTGCAGAGCCGGAGCCGATCCGGCTTGCATCGAGCGCCTGCGGCAGATCCGGCAATTCTCCGAGGAGCAGCTCCCGCGCCCCCTGGTCAAGTGTCGACGCCAGCCGGCTCCAGCGCCCGTTGCCGGCACGATCGAGGAAGGATACTTCCAGTGACGTGAGCTGGCGCAGTTCACCGGCCAATGCGTCGTCAACCGTCTTGCCAACGGCAATCCAGGCAATTGGGATCGGCGCCAGAACGGGCACCACCACCAGCTGGTAGGCATGATTGTCGAGCAGTTCGATGGAGGATTCGCTGCCTGCCTGCTGTGCCGAGCTAAGCATGGAAGGGAAATCGAATGCGCGCGTTGCGGTTCCGGGATTCAGGGTATCGGCCAGCACCTTGCCATCCAGTGATACCAGCATCATGGCATTGGCATCGATGCGCGCGCCGTGATTCTGCAATGCGGACAGCACCGTGCCGAGGTCATTGGTTGCAATGGCCTCCCGGAATGCGAAATCGGCCGCTAGGACCTTCGCAGCCTGCAACAGCCGCTCGCGGTTCTGCTCGAGCAGCCGCTCGAAGATACGCTCACCGACGCTCAGTTCGCCTTCGATCTTCTGGCGAGCGTTGGTCGAGTTCGCTGCGTTCACCGCCACGAATGCAGCAAGCTGGACCAATGCCAGCAGCGCGACGAAAAATACGGTGATTCGCGTGCGCAGGCGGCGGAAGTTCACTGCCCTGCTCCGTGGGCACCGTGGTCGACGGGCGGATCGGACACCGCGTGCAGCTGTACCGTCTCATCCACCTTGGCGTCCGCGGTCAGGTTGATCGAACGAACGGGCGGCTCGCCTTTCAGTCCCGAATGCCAGAGCGTCAGCTGGTGGGAACCTGCGGGAACATCCTTTATGACCGCGCGACCGTCGGCACCCGTCCGCGCAAACCAGGGTGTGTCGACAACCACCACCCAGGCCACCATGCGGTCATGGATGTTGCAGCCAAGCACCACGACCCCTGCCTTGTCGAAAACCACCGGCTCCGCGGGACGACCGGAGTACAGCTTGGTATTGAACGCCTTCGCTGGCGAAAATGAATAGACCTGGTGACGGATGTTGTCGCTGTTCGGAAAGCTGACCGCGGCTCCGGTCTGGATGACCGTCACCTGCGGAACGAATGTCTTGTTCACCTGATCGATCTCGGCAGGCTTGGGCATCCCTGCCGCGGGAATGCCCGACGCGGTGACATAAGCGACCGCATTCTCCAGCGGCTGGCCATCGCTACCCGTCAGGAGTACCGACACTTCAGCGCCTTCCGCAGTCGCCGCGCAGGCAAGCAGGAGTGCCGCAGATGAGCACCGTTTCCACTGTGCAGGCCTGCTCGTCACTTCGTCACCACATCGCGCTTCATGGGGGCAAGCAGCGCCAGCAGTTCGTTGCGCTCGCCCAGCCCCACGCCGTGACGGATCATGACCTTCCGCAGGATCTCGACCATGCCGTGCATCTCCGTCTCGGTAATGTCGAGACCCGCATGCACATCAACCATCGTGTCGCCCGTGTAGGTGCACGGTCCGCCTGACAAAGCGCACATCTGCTCGATGAGCATCGTCTTGACGCGCGGGATGTTCACGCCGTCGAACGAGCGCTTGAGCTTCGCATCGGCCGTCGTCTCGTCGATCAGGTCGTTGGCAACGGCGGCCACCACTTCAGCTCCACCCATACGCTCGTAGAGCGACGGGCCCGCTTCGGTGGCGTGCGACAGGACCATGAAGCCAGCAAGAACGACGCCGAGACTCAATGAGCGAATACGCATGGACCTTCCAGGGTTGGGCCGGGAGATACCCGGCGGCGTATGTCAAATACGGGAGGCACCGTACCGGCCGGACTCGGCCGTAGATGTTAAGCAGCTCACAGGCCGGAGGATGGTAATCGGTGTTTCCGGACCCACGACGGCCGGGTGTGAACCGGTTCTTAACCTCGAGGGTGCAATCGGCGTATCACGCGGGCTTCGTTAGCCCAATCCCCCAGGGTCCCATGACCTCAACAGCCCTCCGCCGCCTCGCACCGCTCTTCGTGATCCTGTCCGTCGGACCCATGCACCCGGTTCACGCCGCAGGCAGCCGCCTTCTCGCGACCGGCGGGGTCATGCAGGTCGAAGGCGCGGCGGGTGGCGGGATTGTGCCGTGGGCCCTGATAGCTGGCCTTGGCTCCCGCGATGAAGTCGGACTCAGCGCTTTCTGTACGCGGATCGAGCCCGACGATTTCCGGCTGGCGAGCTGTGGCGTGTCCATGGGTTTGTTCAACCGGCTGGAACTCTCCGTTGCGCGGCAGGAGTTCGATCTCGGGACGACCGTGCCCGGTGAATCGATCCGTCAAGACGTCTTTGGTGCCAAGTACCGGCTGCTGGGTGACGCCGTCTATGACCAGGACTCGTGGGTACCGCAGGTCGCGGTGGGCTTGCAGTACAAGAAGAATGACGACTATGGCTTCGTCCCTGCCCTGCTGGGTGCGCGGGACGATGCCGGCGTGGACTACTACCTCAGCGCGACGAAGGTCTATCTTGCCGGACCCCTGCGCCGGACGTGGCTGCTGAATGCCACGGTGCGCGCGACCAAGGGCAACCAGCTGGGCATCCTCGGATTCGGCGGCGATCGCGACGACAGTTATTCGGTCGAGCCAGAGCTGAGCGCAGCGGTCTTCCTGCACGACCACCTGGTGGTCGGTGCAGATTTCCGGGCGAAGCCGGACAACCTGAGTGTGTTCAGGGAAGACGACTTCTGGGACGCGTTCGTTGCCTGGATTCCCCACAAGTCGGTGTCACTGACACTCGCGTATGCAGATCTCGGCAACATCGCCGACAAGTCGGACCAGCGCGGCTGGTACGCGTCGGTGCAGGCCAGCTATTGAGACGACAGTTCGCCATTTGAACGGCGGCGGGCCAGATTGCGCAGCGTCTTTTCTTCTTCCCACCATTCAGGCAAGGGCGGCGGGCCCGACGAGTAGGCACGGCGGCCCAGCTCGTCGAGTGCGCGGGCATAGACAGCGCGCTTGAAATAGATGACCTCGCGCACCGGCGCCCAGTAGTCCACCCACCTCCAGCTTTCGAACTCCGGCGTAGCGGTGGTATCGAAACGGAACCGGTCCTCGGCACCCGTGAACTCCAGCATGAACCAGCGCTGCTTCTGGCCGATGCAGGCCTGACTGGCGTTGCGCCGCACGTACTGGGCAGGCAGGCGATAGCGCAGCCAGCCGCGGGTCTCGGCTACCACGCGGACGTCGCCCGGCTCCAGGCCTATCTCCTCCTTGAGCTCGCGGAACATTCCTTGCTCGGGGTCCTCGTCCTGGCCGATTCCGCCCTGCGGAAACTGCCAGCCGCGACCCCCCGTGCGCCCGCCAAGGAACACCTCGCCACCGGGGCGAACCAGGACAATCCCGACGTTGGCACGAAAGCCGGATGCATCGATGAAATCCGTCATGGAAAGGTCCTGGAGATACTCGCCGGATTTTTCCACATTCGCGGGCCAGTCACCATCACGAAAACTGCCCATGCCCCCCGTTTCCCGCAGTCTTGGACGGACCCTGCGGGAACCCTTACTCTTCCGCGTCCCTGAAGGCCACTGCACCGTGAACTTGCCAAGACCCTCCGTCCTGATTGCAGCCCTCAGCCTGATCGCATTGCTGGCGCTGGCGGCTTCCTTGCTGATCGGCAGCGTGGCCCTGACACCGGCAGAGATCTGGCGCGGACTGTCCGACCCGCAGGCAAGCCTGGCCCACACCCTCGTCCTTGATCTGCGCCTGCCCCGGGCCCTGTCCGGGTTTGCCATCGGTGGCCTGCTGGCGCTCGCTGGCGTGCTCATGCAGGCCCTGCTGCGCAATCCGCTCGCCGATCCCTACGTCATGGGAGTATCCGGGGGCGCCGCCGTGGCAGCCCTTGCGGCCATGCTGGTCGGACTGTCCGGGTGGAAGGTCGACTTGAGCGCGACGGCAGGCGCATTGCTGACGACATCCCTCGTCTTCACGCTCGCACGCAGCGCCGGAAGCTGGACGCCGGTACGCCTGCTGCTGACGGGTGTGGTCGTAGCCGCGGGTGCAAGCGCTGCAGTCAGCTCGCTGCTCGCGCTGGGCGACGACTCCCGCCTGCGGGGCATGCTGTTCTGGCTGATGGGCGACCTGTCCTTCAGCACGCGAGCCCAACCCCTGCTGTGGCTGCTCGCCGCAGGCCTGGCGGCGGGCGTCGTGCTCGGCCGTCATCTCAACGTGCTGGCACGGGGCGATCTGCAAGCCCAGGGCCTGGGGGTCCCGGTGCACGCACTTCGCATGGGGATTTTCGTGGCGAGCTCATTGCTGACAGCGGCATCGGTCACAGTAGCCGGCACGATCGGCTTCATCGGCCTCGTGACACCGCACCTCGCCCGGTTGCTGCTTGGCCCGGATCACCGGCGGATCATTCCCGCCGCTGTCCTGCTGGGCGGCACGATGCTGATGCTGGCCGATCTGCTGGCTCGAACAGCCTTCGCACCCCGACAGCTGCCTGTCGGCGCGCTCACCGCTCTGGTCGGAGTCCCCCTCTTCCTCGTCCTGTTGCGGAAGAATCGCTGACGGACCCCGCCCTTGTCAGCGGGAACGGGGAAACGCGACGACGTGATCCGGCTCGATCCGGATGCCGATGAACTCGCCGATCTGGTGATTGTGATGGCTTGGCACCAGCGACAGCACGGTCGCACCGCCCGGCAGTTTCAGCGTATACAGGAACTCCGCCCCCCGGAACGCCTTCTGGCTGATCTCCACCTGCAGCGGACTGGCGTCATCATGGATGACATCATCCGGGCGCAGCAGCAGATCGATCTGGCTTCCTTGCGGATAGCTGGCTGCAAACCCTCCCCGCACCAGCCCGAGCTCCGTCGTCACCGCATCACGACCCGTGACTTCCGCAGGCAGGAACGCCCCTTGTCCGATGAAGTCGGCGACGAAACGCGTTGCCGGCCGGTGATACAGGTCATAGGGCGCATCCCACTGGTCGAGACGACCGGCGCGCATCACTCCCACAACGTCCGCCATGGCAAAGGCTTCGTTCTGGTCGTGCGTCACCAGCAACGCCGTGGCGCCGAGCCGCTTGAGGATTTCGCGCACCTCCGCACCAAGGCGGGCGCGCAGGTCGACGTCGAGGTTGGAGAACGGCTCATCCAGGAGCACCAGGTCCGGCCGGGGCGCCAGCGCACGCGCGAGTGCAACCCGTTGCTGCTGGCCGCCGGAAACCTCGTGGGGATAACGCGAGGCGCAATCCTCCAGCCCGACTACCTCGAGCAGCTCACGTGCCCGCGTCTCCCGATCCGCACGCGGCGCGTGATGCAGGCCGAATGCGATGTTATCCAGCACCGTCAGGTGCGGGAACAGCGCGTAGTCCTGGAAGACCATGCCGATTCGCCGCGTGGCAGGCGGCAAGGTGACTGCGCGGCTCGACAGCAGGCGACCACGCGCATGGATCTCGCCTGCGTCCAGCGGCTCGAATCCGGCGATACAGCGCAGGGCAGTGGTCTTGCCGCAGCCGCTTGGACCCAGCAGACAGCCAATCGCGCCCTGGGGCAGAACCAGATCGAGCCCCGCCACCGCGGCCATGGACCCGAAGCGCCGCTCCACTCCGCGCAGCTCAAGCCACATGGGCACCTCTGCGGGTCAAGAGCGCGACCGGAATCAGGCCTGCCAGCACGATGACTACCGCGGGCAAGGCTGCACGCTCCCACTCGCCTTCCGTCGTCATCTCGAAGACCCGGACGGCAAGCGTGTCCCAGCCGAAGGGCCGGGTGATGAGCGTGATCGGCATCTCCTTCATCACATCGACGAATACCAGCGCAGCGCCGGTCGCAATGCCTGTACGCAACAAGGGAAGATGCACCCGCTTGAGCAGGGCCGTTCCCGTCACGCCCAGACTGATCGCCGCTTCATCGAGGCTGCGGGTAACGCGCTGCAGGCTGCTTTCCACGGGTCCGAACCCCACTGCCAGGAACCGCGCCAGATAGGCCACCAGCACGGTGACAAGAGTCCCCTGCAGATAGATCGAGGGCGCCGCACCGCCAAAGACCGCATTGAGTCCGGACTGCAGCTGATTGTTGAACCAGGCAAGCGGGACGAAGATGCCGACCGCCAGCACGGTTCCCGGGATGGCATAACCCAGCGTGCCCAGGCGTGCAAGCACCCGCGTCCATGGACCCGGTTCCGCCCGGGTGACGTAAGCCAACAGGACCGATGCAACGAGAATCACCCCTGCGGCGCTGCCGGCCAGCGTCAGGCTGCGCAGTGCGAAACCCACGTAGCGCACATCCAAATCTGTGGCTGCGTGCTTCCCGGCCCACGCGAGCAGCTGCGCGAAGGGCAACAGGAACGCGAACAGGAAGACGCTCGCCGCGGCGGCAAACGCTCCCCACCGACCCGCGCCTGTCAGCTCGATGCGACGTTCGGCATAGGCAGCCGAGCGATCACCCGAGTAGCGCACTCGCGCGCGTGAACTCCGCTCCAGCCACAGTGCGCCCAGGACGAAGAACATCAGGACCGCGGCAAGTTCCAGCGCGGCGCTGACCGAGAACATCCCGAACCACGCGCTGTAGATGGCGCGCGTGAAGGTCGTGTAGTTGAACACCGAGACCGTGCCGAAATCCGCCAGGGTTTCCATCGCCACCAGCGCCAGCCCGGCCGCAATCCACGGTCGTGCCATCGGCAGCGCCACCTGCCACGCTGCCTGGCGGCTGCTCAAGCCAAGTGTCTGCGCCGCTTCCAGCACGCGCCGTCCTTGGCTGAGGAAGGCACTGCGCGCGATGAGATACACGTAAGGGTACAAGGCCAGCGACAGCACGAAGATCACGCCCCACCCGTTGGTCGAGCGAATGGGCGGCACCCAGGCAGAGGTACCCCATTCACTGCGCAACCAGCTCTGCACCGGCCCGGAGTAATCGAGCAGTCCGACTGCGACGAACGCCAGCACGTATCCCGGGATTGCCAGCGGCAGCAGCAACGCCCAGTCGAAGAATCGCCGGCCCGGAAAATCGCACACAGCCGTCAGCCATGCGAGACCGGTGCCGAGAATGCCGGTTATCGCCGTGACGCCAGCCAGCAGCCACAGCGTGTTGAAAATGACATCGGGGAGGATGTATCGGGCGAGGTGCGACCACACCTCGGTTTCCACATCGAACAGCGAGCCTGCGATGATGAACAGTGGCACCAGCGCCGGCAGCGCGAGCGCGCCGGCCAGTGCAACGGCGCCGGCAGCGTGACGGTTCCGGGACCAGCGGGACGCATCAGGGGCCGGTGCAGTTACAGCATTCATGGCGCACTCCAGGCGGGCGGCGGCGAGCCGTCCGGGCCTGGAAGTTCAGCGATAGCCGGCCCGGTCCATCAGGCGTACGGCGTCGGCCTGCAGTTCACCTGCCCTGGCGACATTGATGGGGTTCTGCGTGAACGACCCCCAGGCAGCAACCAGGGGATCCGCAGGAATGGCGGGGGTCACCGGATACTCCAGGTTCAGTGCGGCAAAGAGTCGCTGGGCCTCGGCGCCCGACAGCCATTCGAGGAACTTGCGCGCTTCCCCTGCGTGCCGTGCATGCGCCGTGATGCCCGCACCGGAAACATTGACGTGCACGCCGTTGCCACCCTGGTCGGCCCAGAACAGTTTCACGGGAAACGCGGGGTCGTCGCGCTGCAACCGCCCGAAATAGTACGTGTTGACCAGACCCACATCGCACTGCCCCGCTGCAATGGCCTCGAGCAGCCGCGTATCGTTCGTGAAGACATCCGTGGCGAGATTGGCAACCCAGCCCCGCACGATTTCCTCCGTCCGCTGTTCGCCGTTCTCGGCGATCAGCATCGCCACCAGTGACTGGTTGTAGATCTGCCGCGACGTGCGCAGACACAACTTGCCGCGCCACTTCGGGTCGGCGAGGTCAGCGTAAGAACTCAAGCTCGCAGGGTCGACGCGTGCGGTGCTGTACGCAATCGTGCGGGCGCGCAGCGAAAAGCCGAACCAGCGGTTCTCAGGGTCGCGCAGGCTGGCGGGGATATTGGCAGCGAGGACCTCGGATTCGACCGGCTGCAGGAGCCCGCGCTCGGCAGCGAACCACAGCTGGCCGGCATCGACCGTCAACAGGATGTCCGCAGGAGAGTTCTGGCCTTCTGCGTTAAGGCGCTCGATCAGGGGTCCCGCATCGTCCGTTACGAACGTGACTTCGGTGCCGGTCTCGGCGGTATAGCGATCGAGGAGGGGCTTGATCAGGCCTTCTACTCGCGCCGAATACACGACCAGCTCGCCGCTGCCGGGAGCGCACGCGGCCAGGATCAGCGCTATGGCCCCGATCAGTCCACTTCGAAAGAAAGTTGAAATCTCTTTTTTATTCAATGACATGAAAGCTCATTCCGACCGTTCGGGCAACCAAATGCGAATCACTCGCATCCAGCATAGCAGGCGCAACGGCTCGCGAACACCGCGCCCGGGCAAAAACCGGGCGCGAAGCCTTCAGGTCGGCTCCCACTCCACGCGATTGCGGCCGTGCTGCTTCGCCCGGTAGAGCGCCGCGTCGGCAGCACCGAACAGCCGTTCCGCGCACGCCTTGAGATCCGGGTCAGTCCGGGCGGGCGTTACGGCCGCAAGCCCAATCGACACGGTCACGGAGCGGGACACGCCGGGCGCCACCTCGAGCGGCGTTGCGGCGACAGCCACGCGCACGCGCTCCGCCAGGATCTGTGCCTGGTTGATCGCGGAGTTCGGCAGCAGAACGACGAATTCATCGCCACCGTAACGGGCGGCTGCATCGCTCGACCGCACCTGCGCATCGATGCGAAGGGCCACCTCACGCAACGCGACGTCCCCAGCAAGGTGGCCGTGCTGGTCATTGATCTCCTTGAAGCGGTCGACATCGATCAGCAGGCAGACGAGGCTCGAAGCCTGGCGTCGCGCCTTGGCAAGCTCCTCCATCAGTCGCGCCTGCAGGTAACGGCGGTTGTGCCAGCCGGTCAGGAAGTCCGTCAGGCCGCTGCGCACCAGCCGCGAACGGTTGATCGCATTCTCTATCGCGAACGACACCATCACCCCGAGATGCGCCAGGAAGTCCGTCGCGAGGTGCCGTGAAAAGCGCTTCTCGTCGCTGCTGCCGAACGCAATGCAGCCGTTGAGCTTGTCCTGCCGTCGCAGCGGAATCAGCGCAACGCTCTTGAGAGCGTGGGGTGAGCGGAAGAGCAGCTGGTGGTCAGGGCCCATGTAGGGACCCAGCCAGGGCTTGTGGAGTGCATGAAACTGCGGCGCCATGCCGATGACGCTGTCGGTGAACACCACGTCGGGAAACTGCCCGAGCTGCAACTGCTCGCCCAGCAGCAGGTGGCGGATCTCGTGTTGTGGATCAGCCAGCACCAGCGTCACCGCGTCGAGCCCGTAGGACTCCAGCATCCGCCGGCAGATCACGTCGAACAGCTGTGGCAGCGTTTCGGCCCGCAGGATCTCGAATTCGCGGTCCTGGTTGCGCTTGAGCAGCCGCTCGTTGTGCGCGGCTTCGTCGACCAGGGTCGCAATCTGCGCGCGCAGGTCCCGGATCTCGGCCTCGGGATCGCGCATCGGGCTACCGCTCCCGTGGCCGCTCCGCCAGATAGTCCCGGCCCCGCAGCATCAGGGTCGTGAACCCCGCCGCATCCTTGCCGTTGACTGTCTGCCAGACGCGTTCCACCGCGTGCCGCAAGGCTTCCAGGGATTCCTTGCCATAGTCGTTCAGGCTCTGGATCTCGAAATACAGGTCCGGACTCTCCAGCGCAACCCTGGCTGCAACGTCGATCTGGGCGTCGAACGTCGTGCTCGACAGGCGCGCCAGGCGCGGTGCCGCTTCGCCGCTGTCAGCGAGTGCCGTGAAGAATGCAATGTTGAGCGCATGCGAGAGGCCAAGCACATAGGCGATCAGGCGGTCGTGCTCGTCGAGGCTCATGACAACCCGTTCTGCCATCGTTGAAGCGAACAGGCTCTGCGCGGTCTCAAGCGCAGCCTCGGAGCCGACATCCACGAAGATCACGTGTCGTCCCGACAGCAGTTCGGTATCGGGACCGAACATCGGGTGCACTGAAGTCACCTTGCAGCCCGCTGCACGCAATGCCGCAAGGCCGGTGCGCAATGGCGTCTTCAAGGATCCGATATCGAAGAGCGTGCCCGCAGGCCTGCGTCGGGCCAGCTCCTGCAGAACCGTATCGGCGATCTTGAGCGGCGTGGCGACGACGATGATGTCGTAGTCGAGCGGCACCTGCTTCCAGTCATCGACCGCGGTGAACCCGCCGGTCACTCCTGCAGGATCCGAAACGCTGACGCGATAGCCCTGCGATGCGAGGAAGTCTGCAAACCAGCGGCCCATCTTGCCCGCACCGCCAATGACGAGTGCAGTCCGTCCGGTGCCCTGCCCCTTGGCAGCCACCTGGGCCTGTTCCTGCGTGGTGAGCGAACTGCGGATCAACAGGCGCATCAGCGATTCCGCCATGTCCGGCGGAACACCGAGCGTGGACGCCGTGTTGCGTGCCTGCAGGATCACGTCCCGTTCACGACTGAAGTCGCGCGTCGCTCGGCCGGTCGCGCGCTTGACCGTGGCCACTTCGGTGCCCAGCGCCTGGCGCTCGGCCACCAGCTCGAGCAGCTGCCGGTCGATGGCGGTGATCCGCCCTCTTAAGTCCTCGAGAGTCATGAAGTGCTTGCTGTTCCGGGTGATTTGTTATCCGGCCTTCTTTTACAGAGTGCCGCCAGCGCAGGCAAGTGCAGCCAGGCGCGCGGCGCTCCGCCCCGGACGAACGGAGCGCCGCAGTCAACGAGGCGCTAGAACAGGGGCAGGGTCACGACCAAGGTTGCATCGAGTCCCGCGCTCCGGTGCAACCGGTAGGCATCGCGCGGATAGCCATAGGCATAGTAGTCGCGGGGGGCAACGTGATAGTGCACGCCGTGGAGATGACGGCGATCATTGCAGTAACGACCGCTCACCACGTAACGCGGCCGGGGACGCTCATGTCGATAGGAGTCGTACCGGGAGTCGCGCCGTTCGGAACGGTAGTCACGGCGATCGTCGCGGTCGTACCGGTCATGGTGGCGCTCCGCATGGCGATGCTCGTAACGATCATGTCGCCGGCCGCGATCATCGTCCGCCGCGGCAGGGACGGCGAGCGTTGCCCCCACGGCACAGAGGGCGGCGAGCAGGACAGTCTTGTTCATGGCGTTCTCCTGAAGGTTCCGGAAGGTCGACGCCAGACTAGGATGGCCACACTGAACGTGATCTGAATTCCCGTCCGCCTGCAGGCGCGTGCAAACCCTGCGAAGCGTGCATGAAGCGCGCATAATTCAGGCGCCGTTCAGTCCTGGCGGCGCCATTGCCGCTGCTTCCCGTTCGCCCGGATACCGCAAGGCCCGCCATGCCCGCCGACTTCCTTCCCGACTCGTTGCCCGACGATCCCTTCGTCCTCTTCGCCCAATGGTTCGCGACTGCGCGCACGGCAGCACTGCAGCCGAATCCCGATGCAATGGTGCTTGCCACGGTGGACTCGGGACAGCAGCCTTCCGCTCGCGTCGTGCTGTGCAAGCAACTCATCACGACGCCGGGCTACGTCGTGTTCTTCACGAACTACCAGTCACGCAAGGGTCGGGAACTGGCAGCCGTGCCGCGCGCAGCGGCCGTCATCCACTGGGACGCATTGCACCGGCAGGTTCGCCTCGAAGGCCCGGTCGTGCGCTCCCCTGCCAGCGAAAGTGATGCGTACTACGCGAGCCGCCCGGTCGCCAGCCGCATCGGCGCGTGGGCGAGCGAGCAAAGCCAGCCGCTTGCTTCACGTGCGGCGCTCGCCGATCAGGTGATCGCCGCGGCTGCTCGTTTTCATGTTGCACCGGACGCCGCCGAGGGCACGGTTCCGCGCCCGCCGCACTGGGGCGGATTCCGGCTGTGGCCCGATGCAATCGAACTGTGGGTCGAAGGACCAGGCCGCATTCATGACCGGGCCAGGTGGACCCGCTCGCTCGGCGGTCTCGATGCTTGCCACTTCACGCCGGGCCCGTGGACGGGCACGCGCCTCAATCCGTAAGGACGCCAGATGCTGGAAACCCACACCGAAGTCATGTGCCCGAACTGCGGCGAGACGATCCTGCTGTTCCTCGATCTGTCGGTCGAAGCGCAGAGCTATATCGAAGACTGCGCGGTCTGCTGCCGCCCGATACTGGTGAGTTACACCGCGGACGAAAACGGCCTCGGCGACCTGTCCGTCACCGCCACGGATTGACCGCTTGTTCCGTCGCCTGCGTCTCCTGGTCCTGCTGGTCATCCTCGCGTTCGTGGCGCTCGGCACCTGGCTCGATCGCATCCAGACCACCGACTGGGACGGTCCGCTGCTCGTTGCGCTCTATCCGGTCAACGCGGATGGCAGTGACGTGGTCGCGAGGGAAATCGCGACTCCCCGCACGGCACAGGCAGAAGTGCTCGAAGCCTTCTTTGACGACGAGGCCCGCGAGCATTCGCTGCCTCTCGATCGTCCGCTGCGATTCGTGGTGGCGCCTGCGCTCAATGAATCGCCGCCGCTGTTGCCCGAGGATGCGGGGCCCCTGGGAGCGATCTGGTGGAGCCTCAGGCTGCGCTGGTGGAACGTGGGCCAGGACGATCCACCCGGACCGACACCCACGATCCGCCTGTACCTGCTCTACCACGATCCTGCCCAAAGCCCGCGCGTGCCGCATTCCGCCGGCTTGGCTAAAGGACTCCTCGGCATCGCCCATCTGTTCGCCGCCGACCACATGGCCGGGTCGAACCAGTTCGTGATTACCCACGAGTTGCTGCATACGCTTGGCGCCACCGACAAGTACGACCCCACGACCAACCAGCCCCGCTTCCCGGAAGGGTTTGCGGAACCCGATCTGACGCCCCGCTATCCCCAGCGTTTTGCCGAAGTCATGGGCGGGAGAATCCCGGAATCCGCCGCCGAATCACGCACGCCGGAATCGTTGCGCGAAGTACTGGTCGGAAGCGGGACGGCAACGGAAATCGGTTGGCGCCCGGGTCCCTGACGCGCATGAACACGAACCGGACGCCATTGCTGTCGTGCTCGAAACTGGCCATCGGGATCGAAGACAGGAACCTGGTCCGCGACCTCGATGTCACCGTGCACCGCGGCACGACGACCTGCATCCTGGGGCGCAATGGCACCGGCAAGACGCTTACCCTGCACACGCTCGCCCGGTTGCGTGAGGCACAGGGCGGTTCCATCGCACTGGAGGGGAAGCCGCTGGCAGACTGGCCTCGAGTCGACTTCGCACGGCAGGTGGCCTTGCTGACCCAGGACAGCGAGGACCCGTTTCCCGCGAGCGTCCTCGAAACCACGCTCATCGGCCGTCATCCCCATATCGGTTTCTGGGATTGGGAAAGCGAACGCGATCGGACCCTCGCTCGCGAGGCGCTGGCCAGTGTGGATCTCACGGGGTTTGAAGCCCGCTCCGCCGCCACCTTGTCAGGCGGCGAACGCCGCCGTGTCGCCCTGGCGGCACTGCTCGTGCAGGATCCTGTTGTCCTGCTGCTCGATGAACCCACCAATCATCTCGATCCGCGGCACCAGCTGGAAGTACTGCGCCTGCTGCAGGCACGCACCGCCGCGGGAGGGACGGTCATCATGAGCCTGCATGACGCGGGACTCGCTGCCCGTTTTGCAGACCAGGTGCTCATGCTGTTCGGCGATGGCCACTGGTTGTGCGGCCCGACGGACGAGATATTGACCGCCGCCAACGTCTCGCGCCTTTATCAAGCGCCTGTCGAAGAACTGTCGTGGCCCGGTGGCCGGACATTCGTGACGGTATGATGCCGCCCGCACGCATGCAGGTAGTGCAGTCGCGTTTTTGCAGTGCGCACAAATGTATGCGCCACCACGCTGTGGCATAATCGCGCGCTGCCACGTGATCGATGCAGATCATTTCCTGAAGGCACGGGCCCGCAAGAGCCCGCTTCGTAGAGGTTCTATGCAGTTCTTGAGGTTCAGACGCGAAGCCGATGGCCGGCAGATCGTGGACGTTGCATTGCGAGGGCCGGCGCTCTACGCCGAACCGCTCCTCAACAAGGGCTCTGCGTTCACCGCCGCGGAACGCGAGCAGTTTGGACTCGACGGCCTGCTGCCCGCCACGCAGAAGACGATGGATCAGCAACTGGACCGGGTCCGGCACATGCTGGATTCACGGTCCGATCCACTCGACAAGTACCTCGAACTGGCGGGTCTCCAGGATCGCAACGAGCACCTGTTCTTCCGCCTGCTGCGCGATCACCTCGAAGAATTCCTGCCGATCGTCTATACGCCGACCGTAGCCGCCGCCACGCGCCGCTTCAGCAACATCTTTCGCCGGGGGCGCGGTCTCTTCATCACCCCCGGGCATCGCGGCCGGATTGCCACGGTGCTGCGCCGCGCGGTCAAGTTCAGCAACGTACGGCTCATCGTCGCGACGGACAACGAAGCCATCCTCGGCATCGGCGACCAGGGCGCAGGCGGCATGGCGATCTCGATCGGCAAGCTGTCCATCTATTCCGCCGCCGCGGGCATTCATCCCGCCCAGACATTGCCGATCAGTCTCGATGTCGGCACCGACAATCCGCTCCTGCTCAACGACGATGCGTATCTCGGCCTGCGCCAACCGCGGTTGCGCGGTGCGCCGTACTTCGAACTGCTCGACGAGTTCGTCGCGGCCGTCAACGAGGTTTTCCCCGGCGCGCTGATCCAGTGGGAAGACTTCCGCAAGGACAACGCCCTTGCCGTGCTGTCGCGATACGCGGACCGGGTCGCGTCCTTCAACGACGACATCCAGGGCACGGGCGCCATCGCCGTGGCCGGCGCCATGTCAGCAGCCCGGCTGCTCGGTTCGCGTATTGCTGACCAGCGGATCGTGGTGTTCGGTGCAGGCGCTGCCGGGCTCGGCATCACCCAGCAGCTGCGCGCTGCCATGGTGGCCGATGGCTCGACCCCGGAACTCGCGCGCCAGCGCGTCGCGGTGATCGACAGCCGTGGCCTGCTCGTCGACGACAAGCAGCCCGGTGAGGCCTACAAACAGGAACTCACGTGGCCCCTGCATACCGCCGCGGACTACGGACTAGCGGACCCCGCCAGGCGCGATCTCGCGAACGTGATTCGCGGCTTCAAACCCACGGTGCTCATCGGCACTTCAGGAATAGGCCAGTCGTTCACCGAGAGCATCGTTCGCGAAATGGCGAGCCATGTCGAACGTCCCGTCATCCTGCCGCTGTCGAATCCGACCGACAATGCGGAGGCGATTCCGACCGACCTGTTCGCCTGGACCGGCGGCCGCTGCCTGTGCGCCACGGGCAGCCCCTTCGACCCTGTGAAGGTGGGCTCGCGCATGGTGACCATTGCGCAGGGCAACAACGCTTTCGTGTTCCCTGGCCTCGGCCTCGGTGTGATGGTGGGCGAGATCAAGCGCGTCACGCCGGGGGTGCTCGCCGCCGCAGCACGCGCCCTTGCCCATATCGTTTCGCCGGAAGAACTGGACGCCGGCATGCTGTTCCCGCGGATCTCGCGGCTGCCCGAGGCCGCGAAGGCAGTAGCAGAAGCCGTCGTGGCGACCGCCAGCCGCGAAGGCGTCGGCCGCGTCATTCCCGAGGCCGATATCCCTGAGCAGGTCGCGCAGGCCACCTGGACTCCCGAGTACCCGGAGCTCGTCGCAGTCTGATCCGGGCTCTAAGGGAACCGCGGGCAGCAACATGCCGGGCCAGCCGCCCGCATGTAAACCTGACATGTCGGATTCTTCCCACGGACCCTGCCGCCTCTCGGGAGTTCGTTCCCTGATGCGATTGGCTTAGCGTGTCGTCTCGCATCCACCCCGCCACGCGCAACCATCTTCATGGAGGACTCAAGCAATGCCAACCGTCTCCGGACACACCTCTGCCATCCGCGCCAACAAGGTCAACGGCACCACCGTCAAGGACCGCTCGGGCAGCAAGATCGGCGTCATCGAGGACATCGTGCTCGACAAGCTGTCGAACAACATCATGTTCGCCATCATTTCCTTCGGCGGTTTCCTCGGCATGGCCGAGAAATACCATCCGGTCCCCTGGGGCTCGCTCGACTACGATCCCGATGAAAACAGCTACGTGGTCGATTTCACGAAGGAACAGCTCAGCGCAGCCCCGGCTGCATCGATCAGTGACCTCACCCGTGATGACGGGCGCATGTATCGCGACCTGGCGTTCGACTACTACAAGACGCCCCGCTACTGGGACAACCTGAACCACTAGACGCCGATTCACTGCTATGGAATGAGCGCGGGCCAGGGAAGGCCCATGGATCGGTAGCGTCAGGTCTGCTTTCTCGCGAGCACGCCGTCGCCATTCAGCTCCGTCGCGAAACCGGCCCGTCGCAAGCGGGTTGAGACTTCCTGTGGCACGTCCCGCCCGCCTGCCAGCCGGTTCGGTGTGCCGGTGTAGTGGAACAACCGGCCGTTGCGCTTCAGCACCCGCGCCAGCTGGTCATAGAAAGCCTGGGAGTACAGTTCGCCTGCAATCCCGAAGCGCGGCGGATCGTGCAACGCCGCGTCGAAGGCTCCGCCTGGCAGCTCCGCGATCTTCTGTACAACGTCGCCCTGCACCAGCGTCAGTCGCTGGTCCGGCACCGGTGACCAGGGATTGAGGCTGCGCAGCCAGATCACGTCGGGATTCATTTCATACGAAAGCACCTCACGGGCGCCCCACTGCAGGCACCACGCGGCGAAATAGCCCAGTCCCCCACAGGTATCGAGGATACCCTTGCCCCGCGGCTGGACCAGCGCGACCTTGCGCGCGGCATCGGCATACGGCGAGATTCTTGCCGTGGGAAGCATCTTGATCCCATCGATCTCGAACGTCGGCGGCCCCCAGTCGGTCGGCACCAGCTTGATCAATGCGGAGGTGTAGCGCGAGACCGGTT
This sequence comes from Pseudomonadota bacterium, assembly GCA_031398625.1. Taxonomy (GTDB): domain Bacteria; phylum Pseudomonadota; class Gammaproteobacteria; order Steroidobacterales; family Steroidobacteraceae; genus CAIUGU01. Next base: position 20,790 of record JANNNQ010000122.1, on the reverse strand, counting down.
CAAAGCCGGCACCCGTCCAGTAGTAAACGGTCCTGTCCTTGCACACCTCGAGCCACGGAAAGCGCTTGCCCGCAAGGACCCATCCTTGCCCATCGACTGCCACCGTCGTCTGCGACCGGTCGAGGTCCAGCGAGCACTCCACGAGTACCGGACCCCCACCGCCACTCCGCAATGCGGAGTGCAGCGCGTTGTTCGTCTTGGTGGTAAGCAGCGGACTCATCGTCGTGAGCGTTGCACGGATGCTGCTTTGCAGGAAGTACTGAAGGTCGAAGAAATCCGTCGCGTGGCTTTGCAGATCCCGGCGACTGGGCTAATCTCGGTCGGGATTCACGGGGGAAAACAAGATGCGGAAGAGAATATGGGCGTCGGGCGGCGCCAGCCTGTTGCTGGGCGCGAGCCTTGCAGCGTTTGCCGCGGAGCCCGCGGTAGACCCACTGGCCTTCCGGCCCATGCCTTTGCCGGCCGTCCAGCCGCCGCCGCAGGAATTCAGAACTCCAGGCGATCACTACGACTACCTCCTCCAGCAGGCCAAAGGGGGCACGAAGCACACGGCTGCCACGCTCCCCAACTGGGAGGGCCTCTGGCAACCCGGACCCAACACCGTCGCACAGACGTTCCTTGAAGCGGGCGCTTTCGGTAGCGGCGGTACGCTAAGGGCGGGCGGCGGGGGCGTCAGGAAAGGTGTCCTGACCGGGCCTTATGAGAAACATTTCATCGCGCGCCGTGCGGAAGTCGACAAGAACGGCCAGCAGCTCTACGACCGCCTCACGCGCTGCGAGTATCCCGGCATGCCGCGCTGGATCTGGGAACCCTATGCGAAGGAATTCGTCCATACGCCCAGGCAAACCTGGATGCTGAATGACTTCATGAACGAGTCACGTCGCATTTTCATCGGCGGCAAGCACACGAACATCGACGGCAAGCACTCGGCCACCGGCGACAGCATCGGCTTCTGGGACAACGATCGGCTCGTCATCTGGACGCGCTGGGTCAACCCGGCGGACTACACCCGCGGCGCGCCGCTCACGAGCAACCAGTTCGAAGCCGTCGAAGTCTGGTACGAGGTGAAAGGCGCCAACGGCGCGCAGCAACTCATCACGCAGGCCACCTACTACGATCGGGTGTCGCTGGTGAAGCCGGTGACCATCGTCTATTCCCATGACCGCCGCCGCGATCTCGAACAGCTCGGCGTCCGCATCCGCAACTGGGAGTGCTCCACCGGGAGCAACTCCTACCTCGGGCCGGACGGCACCACTCACGTCTACCTGCCCGGCGATCCCGAGTACAAGGACGTCCGCGGCACGACGGACTTCCCGGATCTCCCCGGCCAGTCTCTCGACCCGTACAGCGAGTTCCCGCCAGGAGCAGCAGCCCCCTGAAACAGCGCAATCAGCTGCAACCTGGAATCTGGATCCTGAACTCAAGGTGAGCACATGAAGCTTTCACGACTCTCGGCCCTCCTCGTTTCCGGCGTGCTTGGGGGAGCAGGCGCTGCCCTGGCCCATCACTCCTTCGCCCAGTTCGACTCGACGCGGCAAGTGCTGGTCGAAGGCCAGGTGACGAACTGGAGCTATGCCAGCCCGCATAGCTGGCTCTATATCGACGCGCTTGATGACAAGGGCCAGATGCAGAAGTGGAGCTTCGAGGGAGCTGCCCCGATTCACGCGACGCGCCAGGGTGTAACGGGCAACACCTACAAAAAAGGCGAAAAAGTCCGCGTCATCATGAGCCCCATCCGCGATGGCCGCAGGGCGGGCGCCCTGTGCTTCGTCGTCAAGGAAGACGGCGCCGTCACCCAACCCAACGACGGCACCTGCAATGCGGCGCAGGTCATCGAGCGCTGGAAGACGAAGGGCTGGCTGGAGCAGGCCAGGCACCTCGACGCCCACCCTGTCGCCGACTGAATGAACCTGAAGCGCGCACAGCAAACGCCGCAGGAAAAAGGCCGCTCACGCCAGTGAGCGGCCTTTTTGTTGCCTTGCGGCTGGACGGGGTCAGTCCGGAGAATCAGTTCGGCACAGCGCGTCCCGGCATCGTTCGATAGATGTCGGCCTTCCTGAGCGGACGATCCGGATTCGGCGTATGCACCGAGATCACCGTGTCGTACTTGATCCCGAGCCGTTCCAGGTTGTCCGCCATCACGACATGCCCGACCGGAGCAACGGCGGGCGGTGGTGAATCGGCGGCCGGCGGCGCGTTGAACATGTCCGAGTACGCAATGATTCCATGCTGCGGCAGGTACGCGAGCAGCAGGCCGTCGGCGTGGTGCAGGCCCTTCATCAGGTGCAGCTCCACCGTCTGCTTGCCATCGGTGAAGACCCGCTTGTCCCCCACGGTCTCGAACACGGGTTTCTTGCCGGACTTCGACATCACGTCGGGAGCGAGGGTACGGGGATTCGCCAGCGCCTTCTCGAAGTAGCTCTTCGAGGACTCATGCACGACGATGGCCGCCCCCTCAGCCACCGGAGCGGCAATCCCGCTGGTGTGGTCGGCATGATGGTGGGAAAGGACCGCGTAGCGGACGGGCTTGCCCGGAATCGCGCGCTTCGCCTCGGCCATGATGGCGAGGCCCCGTGCCTCGTTCTGCGGCCCACCCTCGTACACGAGGATGTGATCGTTGAACTCGACGGCGAGAGCGACATAGCCACCCGTGATGCGATAGACGCCTTCCGCCAGCTTCTCGGACGCGACGGGCGGAGGTGCGGGCGGACCACCCGCAGGAGGAGCCGGCGGCGGGTTCACGCCCGCCGGCGGTGCCGGTGGCTGCAGCCGTTGCGCGATGTCCGGCGGATTGATGTAGGCGCCCTGGACAAACGCCTCGAACGTCGGCCAGCCGGCCCGCGTCTGCACGATCTCCGCAGGAACCTTCACGCCGCTGTAGTCACGGTAACCGCTGTAGGCGACTTCGATCGGCATGTCTCCGAAGATCGGATGCTCGAGTTTCGTCTCAACCTTCTCCACCAGGTTCGTGTCGGCATCGATGTAGCCCACGACCTGGTAGGACTGGCCGCCCGGCGACTTGGGGGCAGCAGGGCTCCACGTCACGACGTGCGCGCGATCCGCCCCGCGGCCGGTTGTCCTGACGGTGGCGTTGTTGGCGGCAGCGCCCTTCAGGAAGCCCCAGGGAGTGACCCAGATCTCCAGCTGCTGGCCCCACGCGGCCTGAGCGGGCGTGATGACCTGCTGGAACACGCCCATCACCGGTGGGGTGCCCTGCGGCGGCGAACCGTAGGTCACGCCCCAGGCCAGCGATGCAGGCTGGGAGAAGTCGATCGTGCGGCGGTAATCGTTGAGGTTCTGGCGCGGCCAGGGATTGTTGGCGTTGCTGTTCTGGCCGAGGTTGAAGTTCGCCCCGGTGCCGTAATAGTTGATCGACGTCAGCGTGTCCGCACCCATCGCCTTCGAGGCGTTGCTGATTACGGTCTGTGCATTCTGCGCGCCGGCGTTCACCGCAAGCAGCGTCAATGCCAGACCGCAGAGAATTCGGGTAGCCATCGTTCCCCCCTCCTGAGATTGTTTCGAATCGGTTGATATCGACTCAAGACTAGACGTTCCGGTTCCGCTATTCCTCAAGATTGTGCGCCGCCAGACAGCAAGGCCCGCGCGGGCCGGGCCTTGCCCCGCTTTCGCTGCCTTTCAGGCCAGTGTTTTTCCGAACAGGACCAGCAGCCGGCTCCAGGCTTTCTCCGCCTGGTCCTTGTTGTAGACCTGCGAATCGGGCGGGCACCAGCCGTGCTGCGCACCGGCATAGACCTCGATCTCGGCCGGTACCCTGGCCTTGGCGAACTCCTCGCGCAGTACGTCCTTCGTCCTCGGCTCGCGCGCGTCGTCATTCTCGGCGACCGCGATCAGGAGCTGCGCCTTCATCTTCGGAATGAGCAGGTGCGGGCTGTCCGGCCGGTCGGTGACGAGACCGCCACCGTGGAACGAAGCAGCGGCTCCAACCCGCTCGGGGAAGTTCCCCGCTGTCCGCATGATGATGGGACCGCCCATGCAGTAACCCATCGTGCCCACCTTCTTCGCCTTGTCGACGCTCGACTGCGCGTCCAGCCACGAGATGAAGGCGCGCGCATCGCGAACGTGCGTGTCTGCGTTGAGCGATCCCATGAGCGGACCCAGGACTTCCCGCACTGCAGGATCGTTGAAACTCGCGCCTTCCGCCACGACCGGCGCCTTGCGCGTGCGATAGAACGGATTGACGACCAGTACCGAGTAGCCCGACTCAGCGAGCCGCTTGCCCATCGCCTTGAATGCCGGGCGCAGGCCGAACGCATCCGGCCAGATCAGCACACCGGCATGGGCGCCGGTCACTGGGCGCACGAAGTAGCAGTCGGCCGTGCCATCGGGCGTGTTGATGTTCACGTCGGCTTCCGTCACATCGACGGCACCGGCCACCTGCGGCAGCAGCATCGTGAGTCCCACGCCTGCCGAAATCGCACCGAACTGACGCCGTGTCAACCCGTCCGACTTCCGCAAGGTCTCGTTCGCATCTTCCTGAGTATGTTCATCGCACATAGGTCATCTCCATGGCAGGCCGGACAAATCGAGAGGCCGGATCATAGTCGGATCGGGAGGGGAGCGGCCAGTCAGGAAGGGTGACGATGGCAACCGGCCGACGAAGTCGGCCGGTCGCCTCCTGGTTTCTGTATTGACTCGTCGCCTCCCCATCCCCGAGCATGCATGCACTTAGGGGGAAACAATGAAGAACAACTCGCTCGCCGGGGCCCTGGCGCTCTTCGCACTTGCCGCTCTTCCCGCTACCGCGCAGCAGCCTGCCATCGGGATGGCGCCGGTCACCCTCGGTAACGAGCCCTACTTCTTCGATACCGCAGAGCAGCATCGCATCCGGGTGGATGTCGTGGTTCGCGGCCTTTCCCGTCCGTTCAGCGTTGCCTTCCTGCCGAATGGCGACGCGTTGATCACCGAGCGCGGCACCCGCCTGCGCCTCGTCAGGAATGCAGCGCGATCCGGCGTGGCCGCCATCCTCGAACCGGATGCCATCACGGGAACTCCCGTGCTGTCGGCCGTGCGCGGCGGCGGGTTGCATGAAGTGGCCGTGCATCCCGGGTTCGCGGGTAACGGGTTCGTCTATCTCACCTACCACAAGCCGGGCAAGCCGATCCCGACTGCGGATCCGGCTGCGCGTCCGCCAACCGCCATTGCGCTTGCGCGAGCCCGCTTCGATGGCCAGCGCCTGGTGGACCTGGAGGAAGTGTTCAGCGGCGAGGAACGGCCCGGCGCCAGCGGCTCCCGCCTCCTCTTCGGCCCCGGCAATCAGCTGTTCATGACGACGGGTGCCCCGTTCACTACCGAAGCCGCCGAGCTGGGCAACGTCTACGGCAAGGTGCTGCGGTTCAACGCGGATGGCAGTGTTCCCGCCGACAACCCGTTCACGGGACGCGCCGGCGCACGACCGGAAGTCTTTTCGTTCGGGCATCGCGATCAACTCGGGCTCGCAATCCACGAACCTTCCGGCAGGTTGCTCTCGGTGGAATTCGGTCCAAACGGGGGTGACGAGGTCAACGTCGTGCTGCCTGGCCGCAACTATGGCTGGCCGACTTCCAGTTACGGGCGCACCTACGAGGGTCCGCGGGTGTCGGCCATGCCGCTGGTCGCAGGCATCGAGCAGCCGCTGCTCGTGTGGCTGCCTTCGATCGCTCCCGCGGGCATGGCGTTCTATACCGGCAGCGCGCTCGCTGCGTGGAGAGGCAATCTGTTTGTGGGCAGCGGCCGCCGCGGCGGCATTCCCCGCACCGGCAGCCTCGAACGCATCGTCTTCAACGACCAGCTCGAAGAGCTGCGGCGTGAGTCGTTGCTTGGCGAACTGCACCAACGCATCCGCGATGTGCGCCAGGGCCCGGATGGCCTGCTCTACGTGCTCACTGACGAGGATGACGGCGCGCTGCTCAGGATCTCGCCCGCGCAATAGCCGCTCAACCAGCCGGACTGCATCGGCAAGAATTACACGGCCGTCGAGCCCCACTGCCCCTCATTGGCAGGCGTCGCGCCGCGGGTGTGATCGCTGCACGTTCATTCCGCGACTCCTGCGTTAACTTATTGTCGAAGACACGACGCGCTGCTACGGTCTGCGCCATCACCCCCGGGAGAACCGATGCCATCCCGATCACTGTTCCCCATGCCGTTGCTGCTCGCCCTGTTGGGAGGCTGTGCGTCATCGCCCCCACCCCGCTTCGGGCAAGCGCTGGAAGCCATTGCCATCGGGGGTCGTGCCGCGAGTGCACGGCCCGCAGCACCGGTTTCCCCGGCACAGGGTTCCCCCGTGTCGCTGACCGCGGAGCGCATCAAGGCTGATGAGCAGCTGTTCGATACCACTGTCCAGGCTGGCCCCGATACCGTGAAGTCGACCTTCGCCACCTCCAGGAACGCGCTGATTCCCGAGGTCACGCGGCTCGAATCAAGCTGGACCCGGCAGCTGGAAGAGGGCGCGGCAAAGTTGCGGCTGGGCGATGCGATCAGCGTGCCGGGTGCCGGTGGCAATCCGGTGCGGTTCGCCGGCGTGCAACTCGGGTCCGGCCTGGAACTGCGCGACGATGTCGTTCCTGCAACCCGCCTTGCCACCCCGGGTATCGCGACCCTGCCTTCGAGTGTCGATGCCCTCCTCAGCAGCACGAATGCCGCCGATACACCCCTGGCGCGCCAGGGTTTGGTCCTGCAAGGCAAGGTGCAGGTAGTCGGCGCGAACAGCGTGAGCTTCGTGACGCGCGATGCACTCGGAAGGACCTTGCAGGTGACGCAGCCGTTGCTCGCGGATATTCGCCTTGCCGACCGCGGCTGCAGCAACTACTCCGTGGACTTGGGCAGGGTGCGCGAAGACTTCGCACTGGAAAGCAATGCGTATGGACAATGGTTCGCCAACACGCGCGTGCTCTGCGGCATGCCGCTCGGGTTCACCCTCGAAGGACATGGCGAGTACCTCAATGACCAGGGCGGGACGGTCGGATTCGGGCTGGCCCGGCGGGTCAGTTCCCTCGGCACGGCATCGGTGGGCCTGGCGTCCAGCCAGGATGTCGCCGACTCGGGCTGGCTTGCGCGACTCAGTTTCGAACACACCAATCCGCTCTTCGACCTGAATGTCCGGACGCTGGTCCAAAGCGCGGGCTTCCGCCGGGTCGGAACCACCGCGACCACCGACCCCACGCTACGGAGCACGGTTGCGAGCTTAGGTGTGACAGTCGGCGAGGGGAATGATCTCGCTGTCGTTTACGCGGCCGAGACCACCCAGGGCGATGTCACGGCGGCGCTGGTCGCCCTCACGCAGCGCATGCGGGTCGGAGCGTTCAACTCGGTCACCATGACCGCCGGCCAGTCGCTGGCCGCCACCGCCAGGATCCTCTCGGTCTACCTGTCTTTCACGCGGGCTTTCGGCGCACGGACCCAACGGTCATCCTGGCTTCCCGGGTTCGATCTCATCGGCGCTCCGCAGCGGCTGCTCCTCGAATAGGCCATTCAGGCCACCTCTTCGGTCTGCACCTGTACCTGCATGTGGAGGAAATCCTTTGCCGTGCCATCGAACGTTCCCGACACCGGCATCACGCCACGCGGGTGATGGCTGACCCCGATGGGGACATGCTTCAGCGAGGTTGGCTCGCCCAGCGTCGGGTCGAAGCCACGCCATCCGAGTCCCGGCAGATAGGCTTCCATCCAGGCATGGGTCGACGCCCGCCCGGCAATGGAAGCGTCACAGTGGAGGTACCCGCTGACGAAGCGGCTGGCGACGCCGAGCAGACGTGCGGCCTCCATCATCAACGTCGCCATGTCGCGGCATGAGCCGCTGCCCAGCTCCAGAGTCTGGACCGGGGATTGCACGCCTTTCTCGGTACGCCGCACGTAGTGGAGCTGCTGCCGGATGCGCACGCTCATTCCCAGCAGCATCTGCTCTGCATCCGCACGCTGTTCATGCAGGACGTTCTGCGCAACCCAAGCCTGGATGCGCTCCTGTTCCGCCGGATAGGACGGGAGCTGGTAGGCCGCCGCGATCGCCTGCTCCATCGGTTCATACTCAAACGGATACGAAACCCGCCAGGGCTGGTGCAGGTCCTGCGCAGGAAATGGCGAGGAGCGTTGCACGGTGACCTCGCTCAGGATCTCCAGCCTGTCTGCCTCCGCCAGCCCCTCGATGAACGCCACGGAGTTGCCGAATACATCCCAGGTCCAGATGAGTCGATGCGCCGGCGTGATGCTCAAGGTCATGTTCACCACGCGCAGGTCATGGCCTTCCCGCGGATGCAGGACGAGACGGTGGCTGCCGAAACCCACCGGGCGGTTGTACGCGTAGGTCGTGCGATGCTGGATGCGAAGGCGCGACACGCTGCATTCCGCCGGTCAGGGGTTCGCGGTCATGTCGCACGGCACACTGATCGCGCGGAGATGGCCTCGCATGACGGCAACGTGCCTTCGTGGCGAAGCTGGCTGGCGGCATCGAACAGCATGGCGGGCACATCCCTGAAAAAGGTGAGCCCGGCAGGAGTACCTGGCCGGGCTCATACGCCTTAGGGACCTCGGGGAGAGATAGGCCTCGGCGTGTCGAGATGATGAGGAACTGGCGATGCGGGGGCTAGGGTTCCATGGCGCGTTACCCTGTCAGATAACGCTGACGCCATCACGCAGCTCCAGGTGATAGGCCGGCTGGAACAATTCGGGTTCAATCGCCCGCAGCATGCCGATGACCAGCACAACCCGGGAGTTGCGATCCATGATCTGGACCGCCGTAGGTACCTTGACGATTACCCTTCTCGTGGTCGTCGTGGCGATGAACTTCTCGACTCCCGAGAGAACACTGGAGCGCAAGGTGGAGCACCGCTACGCGACCTCTGCGTCCCAGTTCCAACGCGAGATGTCGGTCATGCTTGGCCCTTCGATCACTGCCGGCAACCAGGTGACCGCACTGCAGAATGGCACGGAGATTTTCCCGGCCATGCTCGAGGCCATACGTGCCGCCCGAACCACCATCAACTTCGAGACCTACATCTACTGGTCTGGAAACATCGGGCGCGAGTTCACGGCGGCGCTCACGGAACGGGCTCAGGCGGGGATCGCGGTAAACGTCACGATTGACTGGGTCGGCAGCGCGAAAATGGACGAGCAGCTTCTGGAAACGATGGAAAGCGCCGGCGTCCGGGTCCATCGCTATCGGCCGCTGCACTGGTACAACCTGGGTCGCATGAACAACCGGACCCACCGGAAACTGCTGGTGGTCGACGGCAGGGTGGCATTTACGGGTGGAGTCGGCATCGCCGATCAATGGGAGGGGAATGCGGGCGATCCGGAACACTGGCGGGACTCCCACTTTCGTGTCGAAGGGCCGGCAGTGGCGCAGTTCCAGGCCGCCTTCAACGACAACTGGATCAAGATGACCGGCGAAGTGCTGAATGGGATCGAGTATTTTCCTGCACAGCAGGCGGCTGGAGATATGCCTGCCCACCTGTTCGTCGCCTCTCCTGCCGGCGGCAGCGAAAGCATGCACCTCATGTATCTCATGGCGATCGCGGCAGCAGAGGCATCCATCGATCTCGCTGCCGCGTACTTCGTCCCTGACCATCTGCTTGGCGCTGCACTGGTCGCGGCCCTGGCGCGGGGAGTGAAAATCCGCATTCTCCTGCCCGGCCCTCACATCGATTCTGCAACCGTCAGGATCGCATCGAAAGCGGAGTGGGGCCCCCTGTTGGCCGCGGGGGCGACGATCCATGTCTACCAGCCCACGATGTTGCATACGAAAATGCTCATCGTTGACAGGGAACTGGTGTCGGTCGGGTCGACGAACTTCGACATCCGCTCGATCCGGCTCAACGACGAGGCCAGCCTCAACATCTACAGCCGCAGCTTCGCGCAGCAGATGACCGAGGTCTTCGAAGCGGATCTCGAGCCGACCGAGTCGTATACATATGAAATGTGGCAGCAAAGGCCGCTTCGCGAAAAATTCGCGGAGAAGATCCTGTTGCCGATCAAGTCGCAGCTCTGACGCGACAGGTATCCGCAGCGGGCGAAAACGTGCGTCCCGTTCAAGGGGGTTGCAGTCACTTGCCGGCCCGGTCCTGCTGCCTGTTGTACCAGTCCATGAGCGGCGTTGCGGAGAGCCCGTGCACGACGATCGAGAGCGCGACTACGCTCACGGTGAAATCCGCCAGGGTGAGTGCATCGCTGCGATCGAGTCCACGCGGGATCACGTACGACAGATAGTACAGGCTGCCGATGCCGCGGATACCGAACCAGCCAATGAGCGCCCGCTGCCTTCCCGTAGTCGCGCTGCCCGCGAAACACGCCGCCACAACGAGGGGTCGGACCAGCGCGATGAGCACGATGCCCAGGAGGAACCCGCGCCAGTCCCAATGACTGGCCAGACTGATGCCGACGACGACGACGAGCAGCACTTCAAGCACCCGCTCCATGGTGTCGCCGAAGGAAAAGCTCTCGGCGACCATGACTCCAGCCGCCACGGCAGGAATGGCCAGCTCCTTTTCGCTGACCGCGTTTGCCGGGACCAGCGTCTCGGCAGGGGGATGAGCACGTCCCGGTCCGATGCCGGCTTCGGGATGGGGCGACAACGTCACGGCGTCGAATTCCGCACGACGCAGGCCGATGCCTGCCGCGAACACGGAGAGAAATCCCCACGCACCCACGGCTTCCGCGAACGTATAAGAGAGCGCTATCAGGGCCAACGCCAGCAGGTACGTGGGCGCCTGCGTGTCGCGGTTGCGTGACCGCAGCGCAATGGCAACCCTGCCGACGGATCGACCCATCACGAATCCGGCCAGGAGCCCGGCTGGAATCGCCCACAGCAACCGATGGGCCGCCCACGACCCGAGATCGCCAGCCGTCCAGTCAGGCTGCGACAGCAGCAAGGCGAGGATGACGAACGGAAATGCAGCGCCATCGTTCAATCCCGCTTCGCCGGACAAGGCGTAGCGAAGCCGATCATGGTCCTGTGAATGCTCCACGGTCACGGCGCCTGCGAGGACGGGGTCGGTCGGCGCGAGGATCGCGCCCAGCAGGATCGCGAGGGCGGGCTCAAGGTCGAATACCAGGAACGCGACCAGCGCAACGCCTGCAATACAACCCAGCATCACCAGGCTTGCGAGGCAGTAGGCAGCCGTCCACATCTCATGTCGCAATGGCAAGCGCAGGCGCAGGCCGCCCACGAACAAGGCGAGGATCACGGCGACTTCAGTGCAGCGCTCGAACCAGGGTGCGGCATTGACCAGGTCGACCCGGACCAGGTCGAACCCCCACGGCCCGACGGCGCAACCAACCGCCAGGTAGATTGCCGCCGTGGAGATGGGCATCCGCCGGATCCAGGCAGACGACAACGCCACTGCCATCAGCAGCGCCCCCGTCATCGCCATCCAGCCAAGGAAACTCATTGCGGGATACTGACAGAACCCCGCGGCCGGGTGCGATTGCAGCCGGACTTGTGGTCCCCTTCCTACAGGCGAGCGCGGATTCGGCGTACGCGCTCAGGCCAACGAACATCGGAACATCCCGCGATAGCCTTGCAGCAGGAGACGCCCGTGAATGTTGCCGTTCGTGTGTTGAGCGTCCTGCTCCTGGCGCCGGCGTTACAGCCCGTGATGGCTGCCCACGCGCAAGCGGATCCCCAGGCGCTCCAGGCTTTCGAGACGGTGCGTTCCGTGTTCCAGCATCCGAGATGCCAGAACTGCCACATTCCCGGCGACGCGCCCCTGCAGAGCGACGCCAGTGTGCCGCACGCAATGAATGTAAAGCGCGGGGTCGAGGGCCGTGGAGCCATCGCGATGGGATGCACCGGCTGCCATGGCACCAGCAACCTGCCACCCAGTTACGGACTCCACGTCCCTCCCGGGGCGCCCAACTGGCATCTCCCGCCTCCGGAAACGAAGATGGTCTTCCTCGCTGTCCCGCCCGCCGAGTTGTGCGCGAGGATCAAGGATCAAGCGTTCACCGGCGGCAAGGACCTGCGGGCCATGTTCGTGCACTTGCGCGACGACCAGCTGGTGGCCTGGGGTTGGGAACCTGGCCAGGGCCGCAAGCCGCCGCCCGTATCAAAGGAGCAACTGGTCGCAGCGTTCCAGCAATGGATGAATCTCGGCGCGCCCTGCCCTGCTGCCTGAACCGCTCGAGCAGCGCAGGCGGCGGCACGACCAGCTTGCGCTCGACCAGGTCCAGCCAGCCTCCGGCACTCGAGATAGGCTGTTCTTCCTGTGGGAGTTGAAGCCCATGTCCTCACCCACCCGCGAGCTTCGCCACGAGTTCCCTCAGGATCTGCTGCTGGCCCTGCAGCGTGGGATGCACGCCGTCGTCGAGAATCAACCCGGCGCCACGCTCACCGGCAAAGGCAGGGCGCAGATCCACTACCGGATTGCCGAGCTTGAGCATCGCTGCGCCAATGGCCTCGACATCGCGCCTTGCCCATAACGTCTGCATCGGCGTCCAGAACCAGTGCCCCGGGATCCGCTGCTCGACCACGGGAACAGGCGTCATCCAGATCCAGCGCGCGTCGGTGTGCCGCGCCGCATAGTCGGTGAAGAACTGCAGGTTCCGGGTCGTCTCGGCGAGGCTCACCTGCGTGGTGCCGAGCGTCGGTCCGAAACAGCGCGCATCGTTGGTCCCTGCGAGACAGATTACCCATTGCGGCTTCGAGGCCAGTACCAACGGCAGGCGGCTCATGATCTGGGGCGTTGCCTCTCCTGAGGCACCCGCATTCACGAGCGTGATCCGGTCGTTGGGCCGGCGACGATCCAGCACCTGGCGCAGGATCTCGAGCCACGACTGGAGATCGTCCGTGACGCTGTCGCCGAGGCCAATGACCGTACTGCCCGCCGCGAACGGCAGGCGATCGACCTGCCGCGCGAAAGCATCGTCGCCCAGCAGCTCTTCGGCTGCAGCAAACACTTCCGCGGCGAGCTGCTTGCGCACCTGCAGCAGATCCTGCGCCCCGATCTTCAGCAGTTCCGCCAGCAGCGTCTCATGCACGCCGGGAAACGGCGGCAACATCTTTTCAAGGTGAATGAACCGGACCAGGAACCGCAACGGATCTTCAGTCGTACTCATCGCTCCCCCTCTTTAGCATTCCCTGTGCGTCGCATGCTGCCAGCAATTGTGCCTGAGTCCCGATTGACCCGGGCGCCCGGAACCGGACAATGCCCGCCACTACTCCCTGGCGAGCCTGTGATGAACCTGCGGGACCATGTTCTGATCCAGAAGCATGCGCTGAGTGCGGCAGACCTTGCCCTGCTTGCCAACCATGTGCGGCAGGCGCCGCTGCAGGATTCGCTCGTGTCGAACTTCGCCGACGACGCGGAAGCCGAAGGAGTGGCGTGGTCCGTCAACAAGCAGATCCGCGACACGCAGGAAGTGGACCTGCCAGCGCCCATCGCGGAGAAGCTGGCGGCGCTGGTCGACGCCAGCATCCTTGCATTCATCAACCCGTTCTATCGCGTCAGCGCACGGGCTGCCGAGCCCCCCCACATCCTGCATTACGGGACGGGGGGGCACTACATTGCGCATGTGGATGCCGAGACGCTCTACAAGGACGATGAGGGCCTGGACCTGTGGGAAAAAACGCTGGATCGCGACCTGTCCGTCGTCTGTTTCCTGAACGACGACTTCGCCGGCGGCGAACTGGTGTTCCCCGCGCTCGACCTGTCGGTCAAGCCGCAAGCGGGGACCCTGGTGTGTTTTCCGTCCGATCACAATTACATCCACGGGGTCAATCCAGTGACCTTGGGGCATCGCTACACGCTGGTCACCTGGCTCAAGGTAGCGGGCATGCCGACGATGGACGAGATCAATGAACTCGCCATGGAGGAGTATCACCGCGCGTGGCCCAGGCAGATCGAGCAGCCGCCGCGGGTGGCAAAGGGTGGCAGCCTCGCAAACGCTGCACGCGCTCAGTTGAGCGGCGGCAGCGAGCCGGAGTAGAACACTTCGCAGTCCATGCCAAGGACGCGGCCCGCGCGGGCCAGCGTGCTGCTGACTGGGCCGACCAGGGACGCGATGATGTTCGGCTTGACGATGTCGGGTTGGTTGAAGGACCCGCTGATGCGCTGTTCAATCTTGGCGCAACCCTCATCGTCGACAACGGCTACCTTGACGCCATCGAACTGCCGGTTCACGAAGTCGAGTCGGCCCTGCAGCGCCAGCCGGTTGGCAGGCGTGACCAGCGCGACATCCCCTGCCTGAGCGACACCGTCCTGCACCGACCAATGCGAAACCAGCTTGACTATCCGGGTCGTGCCGCCCGGATCCTGGAAGAGGTTCGCGAAATCGTAGCCCTTGGTGACGGCAGTGCCGAGCGGGCCCGCGATGAAGAAGGCCCCGACATCGATGAGGTTGAAACTCTGGCTGGATGCATAGCGCGAGAGCTTCTCGTCGAGATCGCCCACCGCCACTTCCAGGGCCTCGCCGTGCAGCGACGCCGTTCCAGCTGCTGTGCTCTGCAGCTCCTCGGCATCGAAGCCGCTCATGTGCAGCTCCGTGGTGAAATCCATGAAGCCGGTCCCCTTCCGGCCCGATGTGAGGGAACGGAAGAGATCGTCCACCTGCAGCCGGTGGATCGAGTAGCGGATCCGGTACGACGGCAGGTCAGCCGTGAAGTCGGCTTCGACGTCCCCTTCGCCCTCCCCTCCCAGCAGCCGCAGGGTGAGCGGTTCCAGCTTGAAGACTCCCCGCTCACCGGCCACCGAGCCGCGCACCAGGGTGGCGTGCAGGTGGCTGTTCTGCAACTCCGCGCAAGAGAATCGCGCCGTCAGTGACAGCTGCTGCAGGAGATCGCTGCCAGCACCTCCAGCGATGCGCGCGTCGTCGGTATCCAGGTCGCAGCCCCTCGCCACGATCTCCCGCTCGGACTGCTGGTTGAGGTACCGGAATGCCAGGTTGGTTACCGACACATTGCCGGTCCGCGCAGCCAGTTTCACCCCGCTGCCCGACGCGGGCCGCGAGAAGTTGAACGTCCCGTCCTGGCGCCGCTCGATGGTGACGCTGACATCCTTGAGCTGGATGGCTGTGACACGAACGTTGCCGGTCAGCAAGGGCCAGGCGGCAACGCGAATGTTCGCACTCCCGACGCTGCCGAACTCTGCGTCGCCCGTACGTATCGTCACGTCCTGCAACGAGAGGTGCGGCGCAGGCAGAAGGCGCAAGGAAGCATCGCCCGCCACCACCACGGTCAGGCCAGTGGCTTGATTCCCGGCCGCCTCGACCCGCGACCTGATATCAATGCGGGAAAGCAGGACGGATGCCCCGCCAAGGAGCACTGCGAGGGCAGCGAGCACGATGAGCGGGATTCGATGGGTCTGCTTCATGGCCGATACAGTCAATCTACCCGAAAGCCGGCCGCGTTCGGAGCCCATTACCCGGCGGATCCGGAACGAGCGCATACTCCGGCGCCTCAGCGGGCGAGACAGCCCGTGAACCGGGGGAGCCATGGGTCAACGGGATGCAGTCGGCCGAGCGGGTGGACGGTTTCATCCGCGGCGGGTCACTCCCTGCGCAGCGGCGCTCGGGATGTTGTTGGCAGCAGCGACGGTTCCTGCAGCGGATCAGGCCCCGTCTGCGTCCACGGCAGACACCTCGGAGTTGCGCGAGATACTGATCACCGCCCCGGAGCCCCGTTATGTTGCACCCACCCGGCGCGATCGCATCGGCCGCATCTGGGCGCCGGTATTCATCAATGGGCAGGGTCCGTTTCGCATGGCGCTCGACACGGGCTCAACCCGTTCCACGGTCCGTGCGGAGGTTGCCGCGACGCTCGGCATCATCCCGAATCCGGACGAAAGCGTCCGCATCCGCGGTGTCACGGGAACCTCGGTCGTCCCGACGATGCGGGTCCAGTCGATGATCGTCGGCGACATGGCGCTCTCCAGCCAGCGCCTGCCGATCATCCTGGATCCCCTGGGCGGCGCGGACGGCATCCTGGGCAATGAAGGCTTGCGCGACAAGCGCATCTACATCGACTTCCTCAACGACTTCATCACGATACGCCTGTCGCGGTCGGAGCCGGCGCCTGAAGGCTTCCTCACCCTTCCGTTCGAGTATGGCAAGGGGGATGTGCCGATCGTGGAGGCCCGCCTCGGCCGGATTCCGGTGAAGGCGATCATCAGTACGGGCGGGGAAATGACCCTGGCGAATCTTGCTGCGCGCGATGCGCTGCTGCGACAGCGGAAGCAGGAAGCCTCGGTGGAGACCATCACGGATGTGACCGAGACCAGCCTGACGGCCGAGGGCTACAGGACGCCGCCGATCTCGCTGGGCGACGCGATCCGGATCAGCACGCCCCGCATGACGTTCAGCGACCTGGCCGTATTCGAGTCGTGGGGCATGACCAGCGAACCCACCATCATGATCGGCATGGATGCGATCGGCCTGCTCGACACCCTCATCATCGACTACCGTCGCGCGGAGCTGCAGATCCTCATGCGGGCGAACACCCCGCGGGCGCTGTTCTGAGCCGTCACTGCCGGAACGCACACTGCAGGAACCTGACCGTCGCCTCCGGAACCTGGTCGAACGTCAGCTGGTGCCATAGAAACTGCGTCTCCGAGCTGGCGAGCAGGGTGTCCCGCTCGTTGCCGACGGTCCAGAAAAACGGCCCCGCGGGCGACTGCGCTTCCATCATGGTCTCGATCTCTCCGTAGCTGAGGGCGTAGATCCCGGAGCCATCGCCCTTGAGGCTCACCGGCTCGGTGCGGAAGGTGACCTGGACGGATCCCGGTCTGCAATTCCCTGCTGCATCGCAGATCTGCTTGACAGAACAGTCGAGGATCCGCTCTGCCCCCTCGGAACCGGCGAGACCGGGGGCAACAGCCACCAGACCCAGCAGCGCGCGATGCATCCGGAATCTGCGATTGCTCATGCCCCGCTCCTGGTGGCTTGCGCCGCCGCTGGCTGGAAGTCCCGCTTCTCGATGGATCATGGCATGCGTTTCCGCCGAGTCAACGCGTTCAGATCTCGAGGCCCCCATCCTTGCCGGGAAGCTCGCGAGGGTTGCAACCCTTCGGTGGCCTGTTCGAGAATCAGTCCCGCCGCCCATCCACTGGAGACCCTTCATGAAGACCCCTGATCGCAGGCTCAGTCGTCGTCGATTCATGGCACTCGCGGGAACGACGGCCGCAGTCCTCCCGCTCGCGGGTCTTCCGCTTTCAGTCTGGGGAGCGAGCCCGAATGCGAATCGGGTCCGCATTGGCATCATCGGCTCGGGCAACGTGGGCAGCGCCCTTGGCCGTACGTGGGCCCAGCAAGCCGGCCATCAGGTCATGTTCTCCTCGCGCAATGTCGAGGACGACAGGAAGCTGGCCGCCGCAATCGGCGCGAACGCGAGCGCCGGCACACCACAGGAAGCCCTCGTCTTCGGCGAAGTCGTGCTGTTCGCGGTGCCGTACCTCGCCTTGCCCGAGCTGGGCAAGCAGCTTGCGGGGGCGCTGCAGGGCAAGATCGTGATCGATGCCTGCAATCCGATTCCCGGTCGGGACGGCGAGATAGCGACGTGGGCGCGCGAGAAGGGCGCCGGCCTCGCTTCCGCCGAACTCCTGCCTGGCGCCCGCATCGTCCGTGCCTTCAATGCGATCGGTGCCGAGCGCATGGGGCTTGCCTACAAGGAACCGCAGCGCATCGGCATGCCCATGGCGGGCGACGATGCCCAGGCGATTGCAGTGGCCACGCGCCTCGTCCGCGACATCGGCTATGAGCCCGTGCTCGTGGGTGGCCTGGCGAGGGGCAGATTCCTGATGCCTGGAACGCCTCTCGCTGGTGAGCGCTCAGCGGCTGAAATCCGGAAGATCGCGGCAGGGCTGTAGGGACTACCCAACGCCGGTCAGTGCCGGGTTCCACCATGGTTGACCGCATCCGTCTCGCTGCGCTGCGCTTGCAGGAAGAAGAGCGCTTCGTCGCCCTGCATCCCGGATCGGCGGCGATGGCGGCAGATGCCGCGCGGCACCTGCTCGGCGGGGTGCCGATGGCCTGGATGACACGCTGGCCGGGCGCGTTTCCGCTGTTTTTCGCGCAGGCGAGCGGCGCCCGTTTCACCGATGTCGACGGCATCGAGTACATCGACTTCTGTCTCGGCGACACCGGGGCCATGACGGGTCACGCCCTGCCGGAGGTCGCCGCTGTGCTCCACGCGCAGGCACAGCGTGGCATCACCACCATGCTGCCGAGCACCGACGCTGCAGCGGTTGGCGCCGAGCTCAGCCGCCGCTTTGGCCTGCCCATCTGGCAGATGGCCATGACCGCAACCGACGCCAACCGTTTCGTCCTGCGCTTTGCCCGTCATCTCACCGGGCGCCGCAAAGTGCTGGTGTTCGACTGGTGTTATCACGGCAGCGTGGATGAGACGCTGGTGATCCGCGGACCGGATGGGCAGACGCGACCGCGGCCTGGCCACATCGGCGAGCCGGTTGATCCGTCACACACCACGGTGGTCGTGCCGTTCAACGATGTTGCTGCGCTGGAGCACGCGCTGGCGCAGGGCGACGTGGCATGCGTGCTGGCTGAACCCGCCCTCACCAACATCGGCATCGTGTTGCCCGAGCCTGGCTTCCATGCGGCGTTGCGCCGGCTCACGCGGCACCATGACACCCTGCTCGTCCTCGATGAAACCCACACCTTCTGCGTGGGCCCCGGCGGTGCCACGATGGAATGGGGTCTGGAGCCTGATTTCCTCGTCATCGGCAAGACCATCGGCGGCGGCATGCCCGCAGCAGCGTACGGGATGACCGCAGTCCTGGCTGGGCGCCTGAAGGCCGTACTGGCCGGCGATTCGGTCGATGTCAGCGGCATCGGCGGCACGCTCACCGGCAATGCCCTCGCCCTGGCCGCCGTGCGCGCCACGCTGGGCAACACGCTGCGTGCTGCAGACTTCGCCCGCATGATCCCGCTCGCGGAAGCCTGGACGACGGGCGTCCAGGCAACGATCGATGCATACGGGTTGCCGTGGAGCGTGCAACGCCTCGGTTGCCGTGCCGAGTACTGGTTCTGCCCGCCCCCGCGCGATGGGGCTTCCGCGGCAGCCGGAATGGATCACGAACTCGATGCGTTCATGCACCTGTGGGCGCTCAACCGCGGCATCCTGCTCACGCCCTTCCACAACATGGCACTGCTGTCGCCTTTTCATGTGCAGGCAGACGTCGACCGGCACACGGCCGTCTTTCGGGAGGCTGTGGCGGCTTTGCAATGACAACGAGGGAGCGCCGCAGGTCCGGGAGGCAAGAGGAATCGTAACGATCGGCAGCTACTTCGCCGGGCCACCCAGCGCCTGCTTGAACCCTGCATAGTCGGTGGGTCGTTCGGTCGGCGGGTAGTAGTCCTGCGGGAACCAGCGCAAGCCGACGCGCATGATCTTGGTATTGGTTTCCTCATCGAGCACGCTCACGTCCCGGATGAAGAACGCGAACCGGTTGCCATCGGGCAGCAACGCATTGTCCGTGAACGGGAACGCGAACGAGGTGAGGTCGAAATCAAAGCGATAGTCCGCCTCCGCACTTTCCATCGAGTCCGGCGTGATGAGCACATGCACGCTTTCGGCAGAGAAATCCGGCTTGTCGAATACGATGGAGAGCCGGTCCCTGCAGTCCGGCGAACTGACCACGAAGGTCTGCAGCGCATTGCCGGGGACCAGGAAGGTGGCGGCGTCAGACGACTGGCTGAAGGCTTCCTCCAACTCGGCATCACTCACGAACTGGAACGTCGTCTCCACCGTGGCAGCGGGCGTGCATTCCGCCACCGGGTCTTCCCAGAGCTGGGCTATCTGCCGCTGGATGACACGGTGGGCGGCCTGGTGCAGGTTGCCGCGCGCCTCCTGGATCGATTCCGGCGACAGCGTTCCGCTATAAGCCGCAAGACGGTCGTCGGCGTCCTGCAACAGCGGCTTGAGCTCGAAGTGCTCGTGGAAATTGAGCGTCAGCAGCTCCGCGAGCACGGCATAGCGGATCGGATCGATGTCCTCGCCCGCTTCCCTCGGCCCGGCAACCGGACCGATGAGCTGGCCGAACATGGTGGCACGCAACGAACTCTCGGCCTGCTCCCGCTGGTTGATCAACTGGAGGTTGGAACGGTTCTGCTCGAAATGATTCGCCAGCCACGCGGCCAGGATTGCGCCCAGTGGCACCGTCAACTTCATCACCACGTCCAGCCAGAACTGGACATCACGCCGGGTCTCTCTTTCGGCACGCTCCTCGCTTTCGGTTGAATCCTTGCCCGCCACGGATGGACGCTACTGGCAGTTGATATTGGCGGTGGCGGAGCCATTCAGTGCGGCGATCTTCGGCGTAGTGCCATTCGGGCATTTCACCGTATAGACGCCCGTATTCAGCGCCAGCGAATACTTTCCGCCCGCCTCGACCTTGAGGTCCGCGACTTTCGCATCCCCCTTCATGACCTCCAGCACCGTACCTGCCGGCACCCCATTGACCACGCCTTGCAACGCGCCCACCTGCGCCTGCGCCATCGTCGCCAGGAGCAATGCTGCCCCTGCCATCAGAATCTGCTTCTTCATGAATGCACCCTTCCGTTCAAGAATCGACCACAAGGTCCGTACATCGCGTCTATATATAGTGTTATCGGTGCCATATCTATCGGCCTTCAGCCATGAATGTCGCCTGAATGACGGGCTCATTGGCGGCGCGGCGGCCTCCAACCCTGCTTCCGGGCTTCTTCGACCGTGCAGAACCAGCGTTCGCCTCTGGACTCGTCGATCTGCGTCCGTTCGTACTCCCGCGTCCCGGGGACATGAAAGATCTTGCCGCTGTCACTGATGTTGCCCTTGATGGTGCAACCACTGCCGACGGTTGGAGTCGATGTCAC
>JANNNQ010000091.1:0-26147 GCA_031398625.1 Pseudomonadota bacterium | reverse complement strand
GCACGCGCCCGGCCTGAATCCGCCTGCGCAGCGCCTGCGAACCGGCTTGCTGTGCATCCAGCACGAGGAGTCCGGCTTGAATGTTTTGCAAAGCGCTCATCCGGTCCGCCGCGGCGATCACGCTCATCGCCCTGTCAGGGTGTACCGCGATGCCTGACCGCCTACCGCTCGCGACCGTGTCGTACGTCGACCTGCCTCGCTTCATGGGCGACTGGCACGTGATTGCCAGCATTCCCACCTTCATCGAGAAAGAGGCCTTTGCCGCAGTCGAATCCTATGCGTTGAATCCCGACGGGACCATTGCGACGACCTTCACATTCAACAAGGGCAGCCTCGATGGGCCGGAGAAGCGCTACACCCCGAAAGGATTCGTCCTCGATGGCACGACCAATGCCACCTGGGGCATGCGCTTCATCTGGCCGGTCAAGGCCGAGTACCTGATCCTCGACCTGGCGCCGGACTACTCGACGACCATCATTGGCCGCAACAAGCGCGACTATGTATGGATCATGGCCCGCCAGCCCGTGCTCACTGCGCAGCAGTACGACGCGCTGGTCAGGAAAGTCGGCGACTGGGGCTACGATCTCTCGAAGCTGCGCAAGGTCCCGCAGCGGGAATCCCGCTAAAGCTTCAGCGGCAGACCGCAAACTCCGGCTGCTCCCCGCACAGGTCCGGCTTTTCCCGCTCTTTCCAGTAGGCATCCAGACCCAGTGCCTGCGTAACACCCGCAAAGCGGGGATGCTCGCGCAGGAAGGCAGCGTCCTTCACCCAGAGGATGCGGGCAGGTGCCTCCTCACCCTGTGCTTCGAGACGCAAGAGCCGGTTGAACACGAAATCCGGCTGCCGCAGCGCCGCGCCATAGACGATTTCCGTCGCGGGATCGAGCGCAGCTTCGCTCGCGGCGCGCGTGATCACCCGCAGTGCTTCAGGCCGTTCCCCGGGCCGGTCTATGGCGCCTTCAATGGCGGCAAACCAGGCTGCGAAACGCTCCGGTGGCTCATCCGCGGGTGCGAGCAGCTGCCGCGCGTCGGCAGTGCGACCTGCAAGCAATGCTGCCAGGGCTTTCGGCCGGCGGGCCAGTTCAGGAGGCGCATGCGGCGCAGGGAGTTCCCCTGCTGCCAGACGCGCATACGCAAGACATTCCGCGGCCTGCTCGCTACCCGGAGCGACCGCGACCGCCTGCTCGCCGATGAGCGTCGCGTAACGTACCCGGCCTACGTCGATCAGCAGACAAGAGAAAGCTTCCAGTGCCACCGGCGAAGCCGGATCCAGCGACAGCGCGAGGGCGAGGCTGGTATCCGCGGGCAGCCATTCGCCACGGCGCTGCTGGGCGATCCCGACCACCGCATTCGCATCTGCTAGCCGCGAATCGAGCGCGAGCGCCTGCTTTGCCGACCGCTCGGCGATGGCGGTCAGCGACGCGGCATCCTTGCCATCGATGCTGAGATAGAGGAGCGCCAGTGCAGACCAGGCCCGGGCAAAATCCGGTTGCTGACGGACCAGGGCTTCAAGCCGGTCAACGGGCGTATCGCGCGTCGTGATCTGTGATTGCAGCAGCTCACCGGAGCCGACTGCAGCCATCCGGGCCTGCGCCAGGGATTCATACGCCGCGTCGACGTCGGTGCCAAGAAACGCATCGAACTCCACGCCCGTATCGCCGCGTGGCAGGAATGCCGGCAGCGCCGCTGCAAGTGCCTGCAGCCGACCGAGGCGACTTGCGGTCCGGGGTGAGATCTTCGCTGCCCGCTCCGGTTGACCCCCGGGCGTGACCAGTGCGAGATGCAAGGCCTCTGCCGGATCCGCCGCCGTCACGCGCAGGGTAAACACGGTCGAGCCGTCTTCCGGATCATAGGGCCCCTGCGGGCGGGCCAGCGCGACCTGACCGCGGATCAGCAGGTAGCGCAGCTCTCCTGCAAGCCAGCGCACTTCGGGGTCGTCTGCGGATCTGCCGACGATGTGCGCCTCGACGCGCAGCAAGGCACGGGCATGCAGGTCGGTATCCGCTTCGGGCGGGGTGTCAGTCGCAGTACCGGTCTCGGGGTTGCTGCTCCAGATCCCGACGCCGGCAGCGAGGATGAGGAGCGCTGCACCGAGGATTGCGCCCTGCTGCTTGCCCATGCAGCCGAAGTTGGCAGACAGCACCTGCCTTGCGCAAGTCGGAATCCGCTATGGAGCGGCCGGCGGTGCTTCGGCTGGCGCAGGTTGCGGACTGGCGGCACCCGGGCCTGGTGCGACCTGTTCCTCCAGCCACGTGCGCACCGTCGCGTACCAGAACAGCGAGTTCTCGGGCTTCTGTATCCAGTGGTTCTCGTCGGGGAAGTAGAGCAGGCGGCTCCTGATACCGCGGTTCTGCAAGGTGTTGAACAGCGCGAGTCCCTGGCTGACCGGCACGCGGCGATCGAGTTCACCGTGGATGACCAGCGTGGGGGTGGCGAATCGGCCAGCGGACAGGTGCGGCGAGTTGCGCTCGAAGCGCGCGCGGTCTTCCCACTGCTCGCCGAAGCGGCGGACAGTTGCTCCCTTGTCGTTCGCATACTGCCCGAAGAGATCGTAGACCGGCGCGTGGGCAATGAGCGTCCTGAAAGGATGCTCGCGTCCCAGCAGGACCGCAGCGAGGTAGCCGCCGTAGCTGCCGCCACCGGCCGCGAGACGCCGGGGATCGATCCAGGGCTGGCCGACAAACCAGTCGGCGGCCCGCAAGGTGTCCTGGTAGGGCAGCTCCGCCCAGTCCCGTGCCGCGGATTCGGCAAAGGCCTGGCCGAATCCGCTTGAGCCGTGGAAGTTGGGCCAGGCGACGACATAGCCCCAGCTCGCGAAGACCTGCGCGTTCCAGCGCCATTGCACCGTATCGGTCACGCTGTCATGCGGACCCCCATGCAGCAGGAGCAGCAGTGGCCACTGCCGCGCGGGTGTGAAGTCCGGCGGATACACGACCCACATCTGCACCGGATCGCCATTGGCGCCAGGGTATTGCACGCTCTCGACCCGACCCTGGGCGAGAGCAGCGAGGCGGGCATCGTTGAAGTCGGAAAGCGGGGTCGCCGCGCCCGTGCGTGGAATGACGCTGACGAGCGTGGGGGGCTCGGAAAAGCTGCTGCGCAGCGCGATGATGACCGGACCGTTGCCGGCGACGGCGAGATCCGAGTAGCTTGAACCTGCCGTGACTGCCGCGGGTGGATTGCCCGAGAGATCGAAGCGGAAAACGCGCCGCGACCCCTGGTCCTCGGCGGTACCGAAGAGCGTGCGTGAATCGGGCGACCACACGAACCCTTCTGCAGACCGGTCCCAGTCGGCGGCGAGCGAACGGACCTCGCGCGTGCGGCGATCGAACAGGGTGAGGCGTACGCGGTCGGCGTAGAAGTCGCGGGTCAGCTGGCGGCCGAATGCGAGCAGGCGTCCATCGGGGCTGAAGCGGGGGGTTGTGTCGTCCGCCGTATTGTCCGGCGTGAGATTGACCGCAGCACCGCCCTCGACGGGTATCGAGTAGATGTCGAAGTTCGGTTCCCTGCCCGTGCTGTCGCTGTCCGCCACGAATGCCACTTCGAGGCCGTCGGGCGCGATGTCATAGGAATCGGCGCCTGGCTGGCCTGCCTCGAGCGCACGGCCACTCCGCAGCGTGATCGGTTGCGGCTCGCCGTCTTCGATCGCGATCCAGAACAGGTGCGTGCTCCGGTCGTCGAGCAGGCGATCCCAGTGGGAGACAGGCGCGCGATCCCAGGTTTTCCCCGACATGCGCGTTGCTTCGCGCTCTGCGAGGCGCACTGCTGCAGCGTCCCAGCCGAGGTCGGTCCAGACGCGCGACAGGAACGCGATCCGCTCGGAATCCGGGAACCATTTTGGCGCCATCGCACCCGTTGGCACATTCGTGATCCGCCGCGCTTCCCCGCCATCGACAGGGATGATGTAGATCTGCGGGTACTTGTCATCACCCCGGCGCGACACGAATGCAATAAAGCGGCCGTCGGGACTCCACGCGGGCGCATGGTCGGTGGTCATGCCGCCCGTGAGCTGGCGCGCTTTGCCGGGACGGGTAGGAACCAGCCAGAGGTGCGTGGTTTCCTGGTTGTACTCCCGATCGAGGCTGCTGACTGCGACAGCCGCAAGCCTGCCGTCAGGCGAGATCGTCGGCGTAGCGAGCCGCTGCAGTCCCCACATGGCTGCCGCTGAATAGGGTTGGGTGCCGCGCGCGGCGCCGGGGACCGGTGCGTCTGCCGCCTGCGACGAAGCGGTCGCCGCAACGAGACAAACTGCACACGCGATCAGTCGTTTCATCCTCGTAGGCATTCAGCAGTTCCTGCAAAGGACATCCCGGAGACGGGTATTCCCGGGCCGGATTCTAGAGAATCAGGCGGCACAAGGGGCGATTCTTCCAGCGGGCCGCCGATGGACTTAAAGTAGCGGCAGCGGCCCAACCTGAGACCCAATTCGCTGCCGGACTCAATGCTCGCCACTAGAGTGCTGACCTTCCTGTTCCTGGAGCCATCGTGACCCAAGCCCGACGACGACCTTCCGCTGCCCTTGTGACTGCTGCCACGCAGGTCCACGTGCGTCGCGCCTACGCCGATGGCCGTCAAGGGCAGCTGCACCTCACCACAGCCTACCCTTCCGGTGGCGGTTTTGATGAACGGACGCCGCTGATCTGCCTGCATCCAGCGGGGGCCTCAGGGCGCTGGTTCAATGCCCTTCTGCCTGAACTCGGCAAGGATCGCAGCGTCTATGCACCGGACCTGCCTGCCCACGGCCAGTCCGATCCTGCGGGCGCCGTCCTGGGAGTGACCGACTACATTGCGGCAATGGGCGATTTTCTCGACGGCATGCGTTTGCGTGCCGCCGACGTACTGGGCCATGGCCTGGGCGCGGTGGTTGCCGCCGAGCTGGCGACGCAGCGCCCCGAGCAGATCCGTCGAGTCGTCGTGATTGCCGACGAAGCAGGCAGGAAACCCCAGGCCGCGCAGCAGACGGCGAGAATCGAAGGCTCACGGGTCGCCGCGCTCAACCAGCCGGTGCTACTGCTGTATCCCTCTGAAGCAGGCGTGGCGCAGAGGCGGCCCGATGCAACCAAACCCCAGCACACCGTGACGGCATTGCCGCATTCGGTGGAAGACCTGTATGGCAGCCAGGTGAAGGAACTTGCACGGGTGCTGCTCGGCTTCCTCGGCTGAGGGTTTCCGGCAGTTCAGGGCAGGGTCTGCCAGCTCCAGGCGCAGGCCAGTCCGGCCAGCACGCAGGTCCATGCCCATTCGAACGCAAGTGCAGCCAGCCGTCTTGCCGGCATGTGCGCCTGCGCGGCGAGGGCGATGAGCACGGGCAGTGCCAGGGCCAGCCAGCACGCGCTGCCAAAAGCCAGTCCACGCTGCCACCAGGGCACTGCGACCAGCGCCGCGAATCCCCAGCTCAGCCAGTACAGGGCGGCAATGCCGGCGCCTGCGAACAGGTGTGCGCCCACCTCGATCAACTCGCGCAGCGAAACTCTCGCCGTACCCTGCGTTCCGGGCAGCAACGGTCTCAAGACCGCACTCACGAGCACGCCGGCCAGTCCGCCCATCGATCCGTAAAGCAGCAGCAGCGTCAGCGGCACGGTCAGACCCGCCGGCGCTCGAGGGCGAACAGCAGCCGATCGATCTCGTCGTGGGAGTTGTAGACATGCGTGGAGATGCGCAGCGCATCGAAGCCCGTTGCGCCGTGGGTGACTGCCCGCACGATGATGCTGTCTTCCTCGGCCAGTGCTGCAGCGAGCGCCCGCAACGAAGGAGCGGGAAAGTTGAATGACATCAGGCCCGCCCACAGAAAGGGGTGATTGGGCGTCAGTACCCGAACTCCCGGAATCTCTTCCAGCCGCAGCCGTGCATACAGTGCAAGCTCGCGGATGCGGGCCTCGACCCGTGCACGACCCAGCCGCTCCTGCACGTCGAACGCAGCACCCAGGCCCTGGAACAGCGGGCCGAAATAGCGGTACGACGTGCCGAACTTGCGCAGCGCCTGGGGCCAGCCCGAGCGCAGTTCCGCATCGGCCGGATCGGCGAGCCCGAAGCTGGCGGTGTCGTTCCAGCCGGCAGGCCCGTCCACCTGGAGCGGCCAGAGACGGTCCAGCCACTCACGGCGGATGTACAGCATGCCGGTGCCGTGTCCCCCGTTGAGCCACTTGGCAAATCCCGTTGCGTAGAAATCGCATCCCAGGTCGCGCAGCTCGAAATTCAGCATGCCGAACGCCTGGGACCCATCGACGAGCGTTGCGATGTTCCGCGCCCGTGCGAACTCGCACAGTTCGCGTACCGGCAACAGGGCGCCATCGGTGTACTGCACATGACTGAAAGCCAGCACGCGGGTGCGGGGCGTGATCGCTGCGGTCAGCAGCGCGATCGCCTGGTCCGGATCCGGCAGCGGCGTGGGCAGGGGAACCTGGCGGACAACGATGCCGCGCCGCCTCGCCTGCAGCAGCCACGCATGCAGGTGCGCTGCATGTTCGTGCGTGGTGATGACGACCTCGTCTTCCGCGGCGAGATCAATTCCCGCTGCAACCAGGTTAAGCGCTTCCGTCGCGCCCGTCGTGAACGTCAGCTCGTCGGGGTCTGCACCCGCGAATGCCGCGATCCTTCCCACGTACTGGGAGACAGCCGCAGGAGCGAGGCGGTTGCGGTTGTAGGCGCCGAAATCGAGATTGAACGCTTCGCGGCTGCGGTACTCGGCCACGAGGGCGGCACGCAAGGCAGGGCCGGCGCTGCCGGTGTCGAGATACGCGGTGCCGGCTTCCAGCACCTGCTGGGCGCGGACCCAGGCCCAGAGTTCACGCGCCGACAGCGGCAATTCCGTGGTGGCTGCCTGACCTGCATCCGGCCAGAGGGCAGTGGCGCCGGCGACGGCGCCGAGCGTTGCAAGCAGTTCGCGGCGGGAAGAAGAAGCGGGGCGTTCGGTCATGCGAGGGTTTTGCGGCTGCCTGGGTTCCGGAGGGGCGTGCTACTGTACTTCAGGAGGGCCGTAATCCGGTTCCCGCACACGTCAAAAAATTCAATCGGCTACGCATGTCCAGTCCCTATCTCGAACGCATCCTCAAGGCGCGCGTCTACGATGTGGCGATCGAATCGCCCCTCGAGGTCGCGCCCCGCCTCAGCCGCCGCTTAAGCAATACCGTGCTCTTCAAGCGGGAAGACCTGCAGCCGGTGTTCTCCTTCAAGTTGCGCGGTGCCTACAACCGCATCGCGCATCTCTCGAATACCGTAGCGGGGCGCGGGGTCATCTGCGCGTCCGCGGGCAATCACGCCCAGGGCGTGGCGCTGGCGGCCCGCCGCCGCGGTATTCCCGCGACCATCGTCATGCCGCTGACGACACCGCAGATCAAGGTGCAGGCCGTTGTCGATCTCGGCGGCGAGGTCGTGCTGTTCGGCGATGATTTCGATCTCGCGTACGAACACGCGCTCGAGATCGCCCGCGCGCGCAGCCTGACGTTCATCCATCCCTTCGACGATCCGGACGTGATCGCGGGTCAGGGCACCATCGGCATGGAAATCCTGCGCCAGCGCCCGGGGGAGGAGATCGACGCGATCTTCGTGCCGGTGGGCGGCGGCGGTCTCATCGCGGGTATCGCTGCCTACGTGAAATCGCTGTTCCCGAAAATCCGCATCATCGGCGTGGAGCCTGAGGATGCAGCCGGCATGTATGAATCGCTCAATGCCCGCAAGCGCGTGACGCTGGACCGCGTGGGCGTGTTCGCGGATGGCGTTGCCGTGCGCCGGGTGGGCGAGGAGCCTTTCCGTCTTTGCCAGGAATACGTCGATGAAATCCTGCTGGTGACCACCGACGAACTCTGCGCGGGCATCCAGGACATCTTCGAGGACAACCGCACGATCGTCGAACCCTCCGGTGCACTCGCGATTGCAGGCATCAAGAAGTACGTCGCGCGCGAAGGCTGCACGGGTCGTACGTTCATCTCGATCAACTGTGGCGCCAACATGAACTTCGACCGGCTGCGTTACGTTGCCGAGCGCGCCCAGCTGGGTGCGCAGCGGGAAGCGCTGGTGGCCGTCGGGATCCCGGAGCAGAAGGGCAGCTTCCTGAGATTCTGCGAGATTCTCGGCAAGCGCAGCGTTACCGAGTTCAACTACCGCCACGCGGATGCCACCCAGGCCCGCATCTTCGTGGGTGTCGCGCTGACCGAAGGCCGCAAGGAACGCGAAGTGCTCGTCCGGACGCTGACCGAGGCGGGCTATCCGGTCGTCGACATGACCGACAATGAAATGGCCAAGCTCCACGTCCGCTACATGGTCGGCGGCCATGCCCAGGGACTCGAGCATGAACGGCTCTTCCGTTTCGAGTTTCCGGAACGGCCGGGCGCGCTGCTCAAGTTCCTCAATGCCATCGGCGCCAACTGGAACATCACGCTCTTCCACTATCGCAACCAGGGTTCGGATTACGGACGGGTGCTGGCGGGGGTGCAGGTGCCTCCGGCAGACAGCGAGCAGTTCGCGAGCCACCTCCGCGAACTCAGTTATGTCTACACGGAAGAGACTGCCAACCCCGTGTACCGTCTGTTCCTGGGCGCCTGACAGGATCCAGGCTGCGCACTGTCCCGTGAACGGCCGGCTTGCCATCACCTACAAGTGGGCGCGACGGATTGCAGTCACGCTCATCGGCGGGACCGTGCTCCTGGTCGGCGTGGCCATGGTGGTCCTGCCGGGTCCTGCGCTCGTGGTGATTCCCTTTGGCCTCGGCATCCTCGGCCTTGAATTTGCCTGGGCCCGGCGCTGGCTCAAGAAGCTGAAGGACAAGGGGCAGCAGGTCGTGGGCAGCGTCAAGCGCGGGAGGCGACGCACGCCGCCGGATCAACCATGACGGGTGCGCAGTTGCCGCTCACCGGAGCGCTGCGCCATCGGGATTTCGTGTTCCTGCTGAGCGGCCGCTTCTGCACCAGTCTCGCCGCGCAGATGATGACGGTTGCCATCGGCTGGCAGGTTTACGCGATTACCCGTGACCCTCTCGATCTCGGGCTCATCGGCCTCTCGCAGTTCCTGCCGTTCGTGCTGCTCATCCTGCCGGCCGGCTATGCCGCCGATCACCTCGATCGCCGCCGCATCGTCACGTTCTGTTATGCGATCCAGGCGCTGGCCGCCGGCTTCCTCCTCGCGCTGACGATCGCCGGCATGCAGTCCATCCAGCTCGTGTTTGCCGTGATGGTGCTGCTCGGCGTGGCGCGGGCATTCTCGATGCCCACGGGCCAGGCCCTGCTGCCGAACGTGGTGCCTCCCCAGGACTTCAACCAGGCGGTGGCCCTGAGCTCGTCGAGCATGCACATCGCAACCGTGTTTGGCCCGGTGCTGGGGGGCGTGTTGTTCCTCGGCGGGCCGCAGCTCGTCTACATCTCGGCAGGCCTGCTGCTGCTGGTCTCCATCGGCATGTCGCTCTGGATTCGCACCGGCGGCAGGAGTGCCGCGCGCCGGGAACCGGTGAATCTGCATACGCTGCTGTCGGGCCTGCGCTTCGTCCGCTCGAAGCCCATCGTGCTCGGCGCGATCTCGCTCGACCTGTTCGCCGTGCTGTTCGGCGGAGCGGTCGCCCTGTTGCCCGTGTATGCCAGCGACATCCTGCACGTCGGTCCTGTTGGCCTGGGCCTGCTCCGGACCGCGCCCGGAGTTGGCGCCGGCCTGTGCGCACTCGTCATCGCGTTCGTGCCGATCACGCGTCACGTGGGCGGCTGGATGTTTGGCAGCGTCGCCTTGTTCGGAGTGGCCACCATGGTCTTCGGCGCCTCCACGGTGTTCTGGGTCTCGCTGCTGGCGCTCGTGGTGCTCGGCGCGGCCGACATGATCAGCGTGTACATCCGCCATCTGCTCGTGCAGCTGGAAACCCCCGATGCCATCCGCGGCCGCGTGAGTGCGGTCAGTGCCGTGTTCATCGGCGCATCGAACGAGCTGGGGGAGTTCGAGTCCGGGGTCACCGCTTCATGGTGGGGTGTCGTGCCGGCGGTGGTGATCGGCGGTGCGGCCAGCGTGGCGGTGGCCGGTCTCTGGATGAAGCTGTTCCCCGTGCTTGCGAAGATGCAGCAGTTCCCGGCACCGGTTAGCCGGGAAGACGAGGGCGCGCAGCGCGCAGCCTGAGGGCGTCGGGGCTTTTTTTATGGATATCCATCCAGTACTCTCTGCCCATGAGTTCCGGCGAACGTCCCACCCCTCGTACCGGCCGGGGAGCCGCGTCCAATCCCGGCGGCCGCTTCGAGCCCACAACCACGGCAGCGGTCGATGATGGCTGGGGCAGCCTGGAGGAACCCTTGCCGCACCTCGCCACGGAGGTTCGCCCCGAACCGGCCCGCAGCATCATCACGCGCAACCAGTCCCCGGATATCCCCTTCGAGCAGTCGATCAATCCCTACCGGGGCTGCGAGCACGGCTGCATCTATTGCTATGCCCGCCCGAGCCACGCGTATGTGAACCTCTCGCCGGGCCTGGATTTTGAAAGGAAGCTGTTTTTCAAGGCGGACGCGGAGAGGCTGCTCACCGCGGAACTCTCGCAACCCGGGTATCGCTGCCGGCCGATCGCCCTCGGCGCCAATACCGATCCGTACCAGCCCATCGAGAAGCACTATCGCGTGACGCGGCAGATCCTCGAGGTGTTCGAGCGATGCCATCATCCCGTCACGATCATCACCAAAGGCACCCTCATCGAGCGCGACCTCGATCTGCTGCAGTCCCTGGCGGCAGACCGCCTCGTGAGTGTCGCAATCAGCCTGCCGACCCTCGATGACGCCCTGAAGCGGACCCTGGAGCCGCGGGCACCCTCACCCGCAGCCAGGCTGCGTGTCATGGGCAGACTCGCCGCGGCCGGCATCCCCGTGGGGGTGATGGTGGCGCCGGTCATTCCCGTCCTGACGGACCATGAGCTGGAAAATGTCCTGGACGCGGCTGCATCCGCCGGCGCGAGCTTCGCGAACTATGTCGTGTTGCGACTCCCGTACGAGGTCAAGGACCTGTTCCGCGAGTGGCTGGCCGTTCACGAACCGCTCAAGGCGGAGCATGTCATGTCGCGGATGGCCGCGCTGCGGGGCGGGCACGAGAACGATCCGCGTTTCGGCAAGCGCATGGCAGGTATCGGAATTTACGCCGATCTGCTGCGGCAGCGGTTCCAGATCGCGAGTCGCCGGCTCGGGCTGTCGGAGCGGCCGGTCGCGTCACTGTCGACGGAGCTGTTCAAGCCGCCCGCCGCACCTGACGCCGGTAACGAAATCCAGCTCCGCCTCGAACTCTAGAAGGGGACACTGTCAAGTTGCTGTCATGTAAAAAGGCGCTGAAAGCACTGGTTTTACAGCAGCAGCCTTGGCGTATACTCGATTCGTTTCCTGATGAAGAGTCTTTACCGGTCGAGCCGTTGCGTCAGGCGAGGGTCCCATGTCGCACATCACCCGTTTCGACGTTCCGGCACGCGTTTCCCTGCGCAGTGCCGGCAGGCAGATGTTGCCTGCCGCGGCCACGATCTCCGCCGCCCTGCTGGTGTCGGGCTGCATGACCGCCAAGATCGAAGAGAACCGCCAGGCCGCAACGAAGATCGGCGCGAACGAAGCAGTCGTGCTGCTCGCCAAGCCGCATCTCGAAGGAGCGGGTACCGAAGACGATTTCCTCGATTGTCTCGAACGCGAGCTGGTGGGCCGCAAGGTTTCAGCTGAATCCCAGGCAGCGTGGGATTCCGGCAAGGCACATGACCCGCGAAGCAATCTCGCGGACACGCCTTTCCAGATCTACGCCGATGGCCAGTTCGTCGATGCGCTGTATCCCTGGCTTGAACCCAGCACGGCGCCCGCGAATGCAGATGGGCTCGGTGCGCTGCTCGCTCGTCCGGGAGTGGGTGAACGCGTGAGCGAGATGGGCGTGCGATACATCGTGTGGATCGATGGCACCACGAAGAAAACGGATGGCGGGGGCAGCGTGGCCTGTGGCGCGGGTCCGGGTGGCGCCGGCTGCATCGGCCTTGGCTGGTGGGAAAAGCAGTCCGATTACCAGGCGACGGTGTGGGACCTGCGCGATCGCATCGGTGTGGGTGACGTGACGACCGAAGTCAGCGGCACTTCCGTCTTCATCGGCGCCGTGGCCCCGATTCCGATCATCATGCCGGTGCAGAGTACGGCATGCGACCGCATGGCGGCGCAGCTGAAATCCTTCCTGATCGGTGACGGGGAAGACGGACTCAATGATGGCAGTTGAAGGCAGCTGATGGCTTCGCGCTGCAGGTCTGCAGTCAGGTGCCGTTCAGCTAGGGAAGACCAGACTCGAACGGCACGCGGCCTGGAACGGGCCCCGGCGACGCAGATTCTCAAGCGGGCACTGCCCGAAGGTGCGGCAATGAACCGAGTAACCCTGTCGGTAACAGCGCAATTGCGGCGTGCCGCCATGCTTGCGGCTGCAGGAACATTGCTGGCTGTCGGAGGGTGTGCAACCTCGTCCTCTTCCAGCAGTTCTTCGGGAGGCATGCCGTCAGCAGGGGGCTCTTCGTCTTCTTCCGGCTCCCCTTCTTCGTCTTCGTCCTCCTCCTCTTCGTCCTCCTCCTCATCGAGCGGTTCAGGCAGCGCGCCCAGCGCGGGCATGCCGACGTCGATGCCGGGATCCGCACCGCAGACTTCGACTTCAGCAGGCACTTCCAGCAGTTCGGATCCCAGTGGCGCGTCCTCATCGTCGGGAATGCCTGGGGCGCAAATGCCCGGTCAATCGGGCAGCTCACCGGGTGGCAGCAGTGCGGGCGGCGGTCAATCGCAGGGATCAGCGGGTGCACAGTCCGGCTCGAGCGCTGGCCAGGGCGGTCAGTCAGGAGCCGGTGGCATGCCTACGGCTGGCGGCGCAAGCCCTTCGGCAGGCATTCCTTCGGTGGGTGGCGGGATGCCGAGCGTCAACCTCCCGGGTGAGGGCGGCGCCGCAGGCGGTGGCCAGAGTGGCGATGCGAACGCCTCGTCTTCCTCTTCATCCCCGGGCAATGGCAGTACCGGCGGCGGCGCGAACGACAGCATCTTCGCGAGTACCGGCGGCCAGAGCGGTGCCGGTTCGCAGTCAGGGAACCAGGCCGGCGGCGCCGGTGCCCAGGGCGGCGGTGCGCAGGCAAATGGAACCGGCGCCGGTGCCCAGGGCGGCGGCGCTGGCCAGCAGGGTGGCCAAGGTGGAATGGCGGGTGCCGCGGGCGGTGTCCCGGGAGGCATGCCTTCCGCTGGCGGTGGTACGGGGGCGGGTAGCGCGGGGACGGCGGGCATGCCTGGCGGTTCCAGCGGGTCTGCAGGCGGCTCTCCCGGCCAGCCCGGCGCCACCGGTAGGGGTGGCAGCGGACCGATGACTTCGGACGAACGGCGTGCCGAAATCGACCGGCGCATCGATGCCAGCATCGGCGTATTCGACGGCCAGTTGCGCCGCGAGCAGGAGGTCCTTGCCCAGGCCCGAGGTAACGGTGCGGGCGGGGGAGGAGGTACGGATCCTGCGGGAGCTGCGGGTGCGGAACCTGCCGGGGCAGGTGCTGGTCAAGGACAAGGTGACGGGCAGGGCGACGGTGAAGGCCAGGGCCAGGGTGCAGGTCAAGGGCAGGGCGAAGGTCAGGGAAATGATGGCACCGAGCGCGGCAATGGCGGCCAGGGTGGCAACGGCTCGCAGGGCAGCGGCACCGGATCCGCGGGCCAGCAGGGCGGCGGCGGAGTCGGCGGCGGCGCGCGAGGCGGCTCTGGACCGAGCACCGTGCCGGCAGACATTCCCGATGGCAGCGATGACGACATTGTCGCCCGCCAGCTGCGTGAAGCAGCGATGAAGGAAACCGATCCGGAGCTGCGTGACAAGCTCTGGCAGGAATACCGTGACTACAAGAAGGGCTCCTGAAACCATGCGTGCACCACGCCTTGTTGCCATTCTGGTTGCGCCGCTGGCTGCGTTGCTGCTCGGCGGCTGTGTGGTTGAGACACGACCCGTCCAACGGGTCAATGCGGTACAGGCCACCGCCGAGATTCCCGACTCGCAGCTGCTCGATGTAGGCGTGCGGCTGCTCGATCCGAACGTTCCCGAAGACGAGAAGCTGCAGGAGGAACAGAAGATCTTCCCGGATGTCCGCAAGGCCGAATCGCGTTATCTGCCCATGCGCCTGCGCAGCACGCTCGAAGGCACGGGTCACTGGGGCCAGGTGCGAGTGGTGCCTGAGGAAGCCGACTCGCTGGACGTGATCGTGAGCGGCAGGATCCTCGAGTCGAATGGCATGACGCTGAAGCTCGAGCTGACCGTCACGGATGCCTCCGGGCGGACGTGGTTCACCAAGGAATACGAAGCGCCCGCAGACACCCGCTCCTACCGCGACACCAGCGGCCGGCCGCGCGATCCGTTCCAGAATCTCTACAGCGAAGTCGCGAACGACATGCTGGTGGCGCGGCAGAAACTGACCACGGCTGACCTTGAAACTGTCCGCCGCGTCTCGGACCTGCGGTTCGCGGCCGACCTCGCGCCGTATGCCTTCAAGGATTACCTCGCGCAGGACAAGAAGGGCCAGTACCAGGTGGTGCGCCTGCCGGCAGCCGGCGATCCCTTGCCTGAGCGGATCGAGCGCATTCGCGAGCGCGACTATGCCTTCGTCGACACGCTGAACGAGCACTACTCGCTGTTCACGGACAACATGTCCGAGCCCTACCAGAACTGGCGCCGCTACAGCTATGACGAGATCGAACAGGAAACGGCTGCCAGGCGGTCTGCGCTGAACCGCAAGCTGCTGGGCGCCGCTGCCATTGTTGCGGGCGTGGTCGCGGGCGCCAACTCCGACACCTACGTGGGCAGCGCTGCCGCCACGGCAGGCATCATCGGCGGTGTCTATGCCGTCAAGAGCGGCTTTGACAAGGCTGCCGAGGCCAAGATGCATTCGGATTCGCTGAAACAGCTCGGCCAGTCATTCCAGTCGGAAGTCCAACCGATGGTCGTCGAAGTGGAAGGCCGCACCCTGCAACTCACCGGCACGGCCGAGGAGCAGTTCCACGAATGGCGCCGCCTGCTCAAGGAACTCTACGAGAACGAAACGGGCATCGTGGCCGGCACGCCGGATACGGCCCCACTTCGGACGGACGCAGGCACGGAAGGGAGCGCAGCCAATCGCTGATTCTGCGGGCGGGCTGGCAACAGCGGCTGCCGGCGTTCCGCGCGGTTCGGGCATCCTCAAGACCTAAGCTATGAGCAAGACCCCAGGGCAGGTACTGGCTGCCAGATTCGTGCTGGTTCGCCCGTTGGGCGCAGGCGGAACAGGCCAGGTATGGCTGGCACAGGACCGCGATCTCGGTGGTCATGTCGTTCTCAAGTTCCTTGCCCCCCCTTTTGCTGCACAACCGGATCTCGCTGCCGCCCTCGCGCGCGAGAGCGAGCAACTCAAGGGGTTGGTCCATCCCCATATCGTTCGCGTCGATGGCCTCTACCGCGACGGCTCCTTGAGCTGGATCGCGATGGAGTATCTCGCGGGTGGCGACCTGACGCAGTTTCGCGGTCGTCCCGCAGCGGACATCCTGCGGTTCACGGTGCCGGTGGCGGAAGCACTTGCCTATGCCCATGCGGCAGGGGTCGTGCACAGGGACGTCAAGGCGGCCAATGTGCTCGTTGGCATGGATGGCCAGCCGCGGCTCGCCGATTTCGGCATGGCCAGCGTGGATGGCAGCGCAGGGAGTTCCGGGCTGGGGTCGCCTTACAGCATCAGCCCCCAGCAGGCTGCCGGCATGGCGCCTGCGCCGGCCGATGATGTCTACGCCTTCGGCGTGCTGCTCTACGAACTGCTGTCGGGATACCCCCCGTTCTATCCCGAGATCGATGCCAGCAGGCGCTTGAGCGAACCGCCACCGCTGCTCAAATCCCGGTATCCGGTGCCAGACGCGCTGAGTGGGTTGATCGAGCGTTGCCTGGCGAAGCAGCCCGAAAGCCGGCCGGACATGGTGCGGGTGGCCGAAGAACTGCGCGTTTTGCAGCGTGACATGGGCCAGGAAATCCGGGCACCGCTCGCCCCGCCCCTCCTCAAACCGCCAGTGGCGAGTGAGCAGCCGCTGCAGGCGAGATGGGAGCGCTCCGCCCCGGCCGCGGGGCCAAGTTCCGCTGAGCTGCGGGGCGAAGGGTTCCGCCGCGGGCTGGTCATGGCAGCTCTCGTCTTGCTGATTGCTGCAGCGGGCGCCGTCTTCTTCGTCCTGCCGGAGCGGATGGCAGAGCGGCAAACCGTTTCCGTGCCTGTCCCGGCCGTCACCGCTCCCGCCCAGGAAGTTACCGCCACCCCGGTCGATCTCGAGGCGCTCGCGGTCCTCAAGCAGCAGGCTGATGATCAACAGGCACTGGTGCTACCCCGCGTTGCTGCCCTCGAACAGCGGGCCGCCGCCGAGTGGGGAGGGCAGGGCTGGATCGACCTCCAGGCGGGGCTGACCGCGACGGCGGAACGGTATGCCGCGCGCGACTTTGCTGCAGCTACCGCTGGTTACGAAGTTGCAGCAAAACAGCTCGATGTCCTGGAGCAGCAGGCCGGGGCAGTCCTTGCCGCGGCGATGGTCCGAGGCAACACGGCTATCGAAGAGGGGCAAGCAGCAACTGCGCAGGAGGCGTTTGCGCTCGCACTGAAGCTGGCTCCAGCCCAGGCAGAAGCCACTCGTGGCCTGCGGCGCGCCCAGTCGCTCGATGCGGTGATGGCCCTGGTCACCCAGGGCGAACTGGATGAAAAGGAAGGGAAAACTGCTCCGGCTGCAGACGCTTTTGCCAAGGCCCTGCAGCTCGATTCCGACACTCGCCGAGCCCGCGAGGGCCTGGCCCGTGTCCAGGGTCGCCTTGCCGGCGATGCCTATGCCGCTGCCATGGCCAGAGGGTTCGCCTCCCTGTCATCCAAAGACTTTGGCGCCGCGAAGAGGGCCTTCGAGAGTGCCCGCAGCATGCGTCCCCAGGCCCCGGAAGTGCAGCAAGCCTTGAGCCAGGTCGAGCAGGAAGAACGTACCGGCCTCATCGCGGGTCGGCTGGACAGTGCCCGTACCCACGAAGGCGGCGAGCGCTGGCAGCAGGCACTGACTGACTACCAGGCGGTCCTGCAGCTCGATGCAACCGTCGCGGCCGCCCAGCAGGGGGCGGAGCGGACCCGGCCGCGCGCAGAGTTGCATGACGAGCTGCAGCTGTATGTCACCCAGCCGGAGCGGTTGTTCAGTGCCCCGGTTCGCGAGACGGCGCGAGCCGCCTTGACGAAGGCCCGGGCCATCGACGCTCCCGGGCCGGTCCTGCAGCAGCAGGTCACGACCCTGGATGGCTGGCTGAAGCAGGTGACGATTCCCGTGCAGGTCGCTCTCGAATCCGACAATCTCACCCAGGTAACCATCTACCGCGTGGGCGAGCTCGGTCTCTTCACGCGCCGGGCCGTCGAATTGACACCCGGGCGCTATACGGTGGTCGGCACCCGTCCGGGTTTCCGGGACGTCCGGAGGGAGATCATGGTGGCTCCCGGCGAGGTTCCGGCACCCATCGTGATCCGCTGTGAGGACCGCATTTGAATTTCGCACTGCTCATTCGGGACGCCCTGGGGGAACGACCCTTTGCCGCTGCGGACCTGCCGCTCGGCGTGGGCGGCCCGGGAGCGGTGATCGTGCTGCCGGCCGTTCCGGCTGGCCCGCTCGCCTACCTCGGCCTGCATGAGGAAGAGCTGTTCATCCAGCCGGTGGAGGGCGCAGAGGTCCTGCACAACGGGGTAGCGGTGCGCGGCTCCGCCTGGTTGCGGCCCGGGGACGTCGTGATCCTCGGTGCTGCGCGACTCACGCTTGCCCTGGATGCGGGCCGGTACGTCCTGACCGTGGCCGACGGCAGCACGGGCAACATCACGGCGCCACCGGTGGTCGACCCCACCTCCCGCCTGTCGAGCGGCGGCGAGGCTGACGACGAGCGCATCGAAGCCATCAGCTTCCGCCCTGACCAGGGACCGGCCGCACGCCGCCGTGGATTCAACCCGAGGCGCGTCATCGTCCCGGTCGTCGCCGCGGCTTTCGCGCTGGCGCTGTGGTTCGTGTTCACTTCGGTATCGCTCACCGTCGTGGTCGCGTCGGGCGCAGACCGCGTCGAGGTGAGCGGCGGGTTGCCCGCGCTCTCCATAGGCTCGCAGTTCCTGCTGCGGCCCGGGCAGTACCAGCTTGAGGTGGAGCGGGAGGGCTACCGGGCGTTGACCCAGGACATCGACGTGACGGATCAGGCGAGCCAGCGCATCGAGATTGCGCTGGAGAAGCTGCCCGGCATCCTGAAAGTGGAAGTGCCTGCTGCGGCAACCGTGAGCATCGACGGCACCGAGGCCGGCGCGGCTCCCGGCGAATTCGAACTCGCGCCCGGAGCGCACACGGTCGTGATCAAGGCACCGCGTTACCGGGAGTTCAGCACCGAAGTCACGATGGAAGGAGCCGGCACCACCCAGACGCTGACCCCCGAGCTCGTGCCCGCATGGGCCATGGTCAGCGTGACCACCGAGCCGGCCGGGGCCGAGCTGTTCGTTGCAGGCGAAAGCCGCGGCGTCACGCCGCTGCAGACCGAAGTCCTCGAGGGCAGCCATCCCCTCGAACTCCGGCTCGCGGGCTTCAGCCCGTGGACGACCGACCTGCGTGTCGTCGCCAACGAGCCGCAGGCCATCGGTCCGGTGCGGCTGGGGTTGCCGGACGGACGGCTGGTGGTCCGCAGTTCGCCGGCAGGCGCCAGCGTGACCGTCGGGGGGGCGTACCGCGGCCAGACGCCCCTCGAGCTCGATGTGCGGCCGGATCTTGTCCAGGCCGTCGTGCTCGCGCGGCCCGGCTACGAATCCCTGGAGCGCAGTGTCACCCTGCGCGCCGGTGCGCGGCAGGTGCTGGATCTCGAACTCACGGGCATCTACGGCGAGCTGACGGTCAGCGCCCAGCCCGCAGACGCCCAGCTGTTCATCGACGGCGTGGCTCGTGGCAGCGCCAACCAGAAGCT
This sequence comes from Pseudomonadota bacterium, assembly GCA_031398625.1. GTDB lineage: Bacteria > Pseudomonadota > Gammaproteobacteria > Steroidobacterales > Steroidobacteraceae > CAIUGU01. Next base: position 7,233 of record JANNNQ010000091.1, on the reverse strand, counting down.
GCAGCTGACAGCGACGACGCACGACATCGAGATCCGCAAGCCGGGCTTCGTCACGCACAAGGTGTCAGTGACGCCCCGGCCCGGCCTGCCGCAGGCAGTGACTGTCACGTTGCTGACGCCCGACGAGTCCCGGGTCGCTGCGATGGCGCCTGTCATCAGCTCGAAAGGCGGCGAACTGCGGTTGATGCCCGCAGGCCGCTACGTCATGGGCAGCCCGCGTCGCGAACCCGGACGGCGCGCCAACGAGTCGCAGCGCGAAGTCGAACTGCAGCGGCGCTTCTATCTCGGCACCCGCGAGATCACCAATGCCGAGTTCCGGCAGTTCAGGACCGAGCACCGCTCCGGCTTCGTTGGGGCCCATACGCTCGAGCTCGACCGCCAGCCGGTAGTGAACGTGGGCTGGCAGCTCGCGGCCGCGTATTGCAACTGGCTCTCGACGCAGGAAGGGTTGCCGGCCGCTTACGAAACAAAGAATGGTGCGCTCGTGCCGGTGTCACCGGCGACGACCGGGTATCGCCTGCCGACGGAAGCGGAATGGGAATGGGCCGCCCGCTACGAACGCGGCACCGCCACGCGGCGCTATCCGTGGGGAGACGCGCTGCCCGTCGCGCCCCGCTCGGGCAATTTCGCGGACTTTTCGGCGCGCGTCGTGGTCCAGGATGTCGTCCCTGACTACGACGACGGCTATCCGGCGACCGCACCCGTAGGCAACTTCCCGGCCAATGCCCTGGGGCTGTTCGACATGGGAGGCAACGTCGCCGAGTGGACCCAGGATCTCTACACTGTGACCGTTGATGCGACGCAGGTGGCTGTCGATCCCGTGACTTTGGGCGAGGCGGGCCAGCGGGTGATCCGCGGGTCGAGCTGGCGGCAGTCCGGGGTGACCGACCTGCGGTTCGCAGCCCGTGATTTCGGATCCAACACCCGCACCGATCTCGGCTTCCGGATCGCGCGGTATGCGGAGTAAACGCCATGCCTGCTCCTGACCTGCCCGTCCTGAAGTGCCTCGTTGTCGGCAGCCTGCTGATTGTGGGCCTCGCCGCCCTCGCTGCGGTGCCAGCGGCTACGCCTCCTGCAGCGCCAGCGGCAACGCAGCCTGCCGCGACGCCGGCTCCGGTTTCAGCGCCGGCCCCTGCCGCTGCGCCCGCCGCCTCGCCTGCGCCCAGTGCACCAGCGGCGGCGCCGGCAACACCGGCAACACCGGCAACATCGACAGCAACCGCGCCGCCTGCGCCTCCGGCCGGACCCTCACCCCAGCGATTCGTGCCCACCGAACAGGTGCGCGCCGATTTCGACGTGTCCTTCCCCATCGACATCTGACCGGTTCCAAGCCCATGAAAAAGATCAAATCCTCCGATTTCCTGTTCGAGGTCTTCGCGCTGGTCATCATTGTCACGGTGGTCCAGGGCATCTACGCGACGGTCATCCGCCCCCGCGCCGAGGAAATCCGGGTGCAGGACCTTGCGGCCATGCAGGCCGATCCCAACTACGTGCCGGAGCTGCACGGCTATGTGGTCATCAAGGATTTCGAGCCGCAGATCTGTTTCATCTTCGCCGCGTGGGCGCTCACGATCATGGGCTATCGCGCCATCAAGGTGGGCCGCCAGCGCAGCCTGCTCGATACGGACATCCTCCAGTTGCGCGAGGGCATGAAGATCCTGCCCGAGGATTCCCGCGAGTACGCCCGGCAGATCGAATCGCTGCCCGCCGAGACGCGGGGTTTCCTGCTGCCGCGTGCGCTGCTGACGGCGCTGCACCGTTTCGGTTCGACACGCAACATCCAGGACGTGGCCACCGCAGCGCGCAGCGTGTGCCAGCACGAGAACGACCGGCTCGATTCGGAACTGTCGATGGTCCGGTTCGTCGCGTGGGCGATTCCCGCCATCGGCTTCGTCGGCACCGTTCGCGGCATCGGCGAATCGTTGCAGCAGGCGCACAAGGCCGTGGAAGGCGATGTGTCCGGCGTGGTGGCCGGCCTGGGTACCGCGTTCAACGCAACGCTGGTCGCCCTGTCGCTGAGCATCCTGGTGATGCTGGTCCTGCACCAGCTGCAGCTGCGCCAGGAACGCATGGTGCTCGATACCGAGGATTACCTCGACACCCATGTGGTCAGGCACATGCTGGCGCGCTGAGCCAGCGACCGCAACGATGAACTGACTGCCCCCATGACCCTCCTGGCCCTCGAACTCAACGACGCCGGTCTGATCCTCGCGCGCAACGCTGCCGCGGGTGAGGCAGAACTGCTGGTTGAAAGTCCGGGATTTGCATTGCTCGAAGGCGATGCCGTGCTGACGGGAGGGGAGGCGGCTGCCCGTGCGCGGCAACGGCCGCTGTTTGCACACAGCACCTTCTGGCGTGAGATCGGCACGTCGCCCCTGCCCCGGCCAACGCCTGGGATGCAGACCACGGCGGACGTGGCTTTCGCGCATCTCGCGGGCATGTTGAAACCGTATGCCACCGGCGCGGACCAGCTGCTGGTTGCAGTGCCGCCGGGTTTCTCGCGTGACCAGCTCGGCATCCTGATCGGCGTGGTGAACGAGACCGGCGTGCCGCTCGCAGGCTTCGTGGATGCGGGACTTGCCGCGAGTGCGCTGGAACCGGCTTCGAGACGGGTACTGCACCTCGATATCGAACTGCATCGTGCCGTGCTGACCGTTCTCGAACACCAGGGCGAACCCCAGGGGCTGAAGCGTACGCACAGCGAACAGCAGTTGCGCTCCGGCTGGCTGGGCATCCAGCAGGCGTGGATCGAACGCGTTGCCGAGACCTTCGTCCGCAAGACGCGGTTCGATCCGCTCTACCAGGCCACCACGGAGCAGTATGTCGTCGACCACCTGCCCGACTGGCTGGCGGCGCTGCGAGACCAGGAAACGGTCATGGCGCAGATCGCCTTCGCAGGGGAAACCCATGAGGTCGAACTCACGCGCCAGCAGATGGTGGACGCCGTGCAGTCGAGATATGTGGAACTCGTGCGCCTCGTGCAGGCGGTGCGGCCGGCAGGCGAAGTGATCACGTTGTGTGTCTCGCATCGCGTGGCGGAACTGCCGGGCGCGCTCGAACAGATCGCCACCTTGCGCGATTGCGGGATCAGGATATTGCCCAAAGGCGCAGCTGCCCGTGGATCCTTGCTCCACGCGGCGACGATCCAGCGACCGCCGGAAGGCTTGACGCTGGTTTACCGCCTGCCGGTGGCGGCGGCGCAGGAAACGTCGACGAAGGAGGCTGCAGATGCTGCGCCGCCTGTCGAGCAGCAGCCCACGCATGTGCTGTTCTCGGGACGGGCGTGGGCGCTGACACAGGATCCCTTGCAACTGGGCTGGGAGGTTCCCCAGGGCAAGCGCACGCTGACAGTCCCTCCCGGCGCCCCTGGCGTCTCGCGCCTGCATTGCACGCTGGTCCGGCGCAACGGCGTCACCACCATCGAGGACCACAGTACGTACGGCTCCTACGTCAACGAGGAACGCGTCAAGGGAAAAACCATCCTGAAAGTCGGCGACCGCCTGCGTCTGGGCGCGCCCGGCGTGCAGCTCGATCTCATCCAGCTCGTGAACGACCATGGCACGCCGTCAGTTTGACATCTTCAGCATGTCGTTCCTCGACACGATCTGCTGCGCGTTCGGCGCCATCGTGCTGCTGTACATGATCATCAATGCATCGAGCGGCCGGAGCTTCCAGAAGGACACTGCCGAGCTGCGCGCCGAAGCGAATCGACTGGAGCAGGAAGTGCTGGAGGGTTACCAGAACCTGGCAGACGCGCGCAATTCAATGATCCAGACGGACAACGAAGCGGCCCGCATGGAGGGGCTGGGCACCCGGGTGCTGGAGGAGACCGAGCGCCTGCGCGTGCAGCTGGCCGAGGCGGAAGGCACCACGATCTCACGGCGCGAAGCGATCGAGCGGCTCAAGGCGGACCTGAAAGCGCTGGAGGAAGGGACGCGTCGGCTCGAAGGCGGAGCAGAGAGTCCGGGAGCGCCGGGCAATCGCGTGCGTGGCTTCATCGGCCAGGGCGACCGGCAATACCTGACCGGCCTGAAGGTGGGTGGCGAACGAGTCTTCATCCTCATCGATGTCTCGGCGAGCATGCTCGATGAAACCGTCGTGAACGTCCTGCGCATGCGGAACATGTCCGACTCGCGCAAGCTCCTGTCTGAAAAATGGCAACGTGCGATCGGCACCGTGGACTGGTTGCTGGCGCAGGTGCCGCCTGCGTCGAAGTTCCAGATCTACGCGTTCAACACCACCGCCGAACCGCTCGTGAAGGACAGCGCCGGGAAGTGGCTCGAAGGCAAGGATGCCGAGGCGATGGGCGAGGCCGTCGGCGCGTTGCGCCAGCGGGTGCCACAGAACGGCACGAGCCTCGAGAATGCGTTTGCCGAAATCACGGCGATGAATCCCCGGCCCGACAACGTCATCCTCGTGACCGACGGGTTGCCGACGCAGGGCGTTTCTGCGCCGCTGATCCGCAAGACGGTCGATGGCGAGGAACGGCTCCAGCTGTTCGAGCGCGCGATGGGCCGTTATCCGCGCGACATTCCACTCAACGTGATCCTGCTCCCGATGGAAGGCGATCCATCGGCACCCGCGGCGTTCTGGGTTGCCTCCCGCAACACCGGCGGTTCGTTCATGAGTCCGTCGCGGGACTGGCCATGAAGCGGCGCCAGGAATTCCAGGTTTTCAGCATGTCCTTCCTGGACACGATCTGCTGCGCGTTCGGTGCGGTGATCCTGCTGTTCATGCTGAGCAGGTTCGGCGAGCCGAAGGCGCTGGAACAGGCCCGCCTCGAGCTCGAAGGTCAGATCGTCGCGCTCAACCAGGAACTGAACGAGCTCAAGGGCGAGACCGTCGTGCTCAACCGCGAGCTGGTGGCGCGGCAGGAACAGGTCTCGGAGGAGCGTGCAAGAATTGCACGCCTACGGGGCGACCTCAGCACCGTCGAGGGCCAGTTTGCCGCATCGAGGCAGGAATCGGAGGTCGAGAACCAGATCGAAGGGCAGCTCGTTTCGGCCCAGCAGACCCTGACCGAGGAAATGAAGCGGCTGATGGGCACCACGTTCCGGCGCCGCGTCGATGACACCACGATCGGCGGCATTCCCGTCGACAGTGAATATGTCATCTTCATCATCGACACTTCGGGCAGCATGTTCAATTATGCGTGGCCGCTCATGCTGCAGAAGGTGGAGGAGACGCTGAACGTCTATCCGCAGCTCAAGGGCTTCCAGGTGACGAACGACGTCGGCACGCACATGTTCCCGAGTTACCAGGGCAAGTGGATCCCGGACAGCCCGGGGCAGCGCAAGACGGTGATCGACCGTTTACGCAACTGGAACGCGTTCTCCGCCTCGAACCCGGCCGGGGGCATCGTGGAAGCGGTGCGTACCTACTGGTCGCCCGACAAGAAGATCAGCCTGTATGTGTTCGGTGACGAATTTACCGGCCCCTCGATCGACTCCATCGTCAAGACGGTGGATCTGGTCAACCGCGAAGACCGCAGCGGCGACCGCCGGGTACGCATCCACGCCATCGGCTTCCCCGTCCGTCCCGATGCACCGCAGTACACCAGCATCCGGTTTGCCACCCTGATGCGAATACTCTGTGCCAAGAACGGAGGCACGTTCGTCGGGCTGGACGATCCGCAGCGCGGTGCCGGGCGGATCCGCGTCGGCCAGAACGTCGACGAGCGCGCCCCGGTCCCGGCGATTCGGGCACCGTCCTGAAGTCGATTGCGCCCGGCGCTGCTAAGGAGTAACAAGGTCCCATGGTCTTCCGCCCGCAAACCGGCTGTGTACTCGCGCTGTTCGCATTGCTGGCTGCGTTGGGCGGTTGCAGCACGATGAAGCTGGAAGCGCGGCCCAATATTCCCCAGCCCGTCGTTGCGCATATTCCGGTTGCGGTCGGTCTCTACATGCCCCTGGAATTCTCGACCTACACGTTCAAGGGCGAGCGCTATGGCTTCAACTGGGAAGTGGCGCTGGGCGCTGCGCAGAGCGAGGGCCTGGGCCGGTTGCTGACGGCCATGTTCGAGCGCGTCGTGCCGGTCGACAACGTCACCACGGCATTGCAGAAGGATCCCGGCATCCGCGCCGTGCTCGAACCCATGGTGGAGGAGTATTCCTTCGTGACGCCGCGGGATGCAGGCACGCCTTTCTACGCCGTCAGCATCAAGTACCGCGTCAGCGTGTACACACCGGATGGCCGGCTGGCGGAATCCTGGCCGTTCACCGGCTATGGCATCGTGCCCTCGACAGGCATGAGTGCGCAGAAGCCGTTGGCCCGTGCCACCGCGTTGGCGATGCGCGATGCGGGCGCCAAGCTCGTGGTGGAATTCCGTGACCAGGCAATCATCCGCGGCCTGCTGCCCGATGTGCCGCGGCCGGATACATTGCCCGCTGTAGTGCCCAGTGAATTATCCAGTGAATTGCCCAGTGAATCGCCCGGCGAGCCTGCAGCTCCGACCCCTCAGGAGGAGAGTGCGCCAGCGGAAGCCGCTCCTCAGCAGGAACCTGCACCCAATCCTGCAGAGCCTGCCATTGCAGCACCGGCTGAAGGTCAAGCCGTTACGCCTGCGGAATTCACGAGCTGATCCAATCGTCGGTTGAATCCCCGAGCCGTTCCGGCCACAGGGGAGTGGCCCCGGTATCACCGGTGAAGCGGGCGCCATCGTCTTCAAGGGTGCCCGACGACGTGAGAACCGAATTGCGTCGAGACCGGATATCTGACCGGTTCGTGCTTTCCCGAAGCATCGAAAGCTGGCACCCTTCATTCTGATCCTCCCGCAGGATCGCGCCGATGCCTTCAAGCAGATTGCCGTGACGAATTTCGGACTCGACCCCGAGAAGGTGACGTCGATCGGCTGTGGGGAAACCCGGCCCGCCGCGAGCAACGACACGCCGGACGGCCGGGCGCGCTATCGCCGCATCGATCTCGTCATCCGGGTGGATCAGGCGCAGCAGCAGTAGGCATCTTCTCAGGTCGCATTATTCATAAAGCGACATTTCCCTGATCACTCCCTCATTCGCATCGGTCTCTTGTCTGACCGTCTGCCCGACCTTTGTTTCGAACCAACTTGGTCATGCATTCGTAAAATAATCCCCGTTTAGTTCAGTTCAGGGCCTCTTCCGGCTTCCGAAGCAGTCATATCGGGAGTCATATTGTTGAGTTCTATAACGTGAAGGCGGGAGCGCAGGGGCGCCCCGCCTTTTTCGTTTGGGAGGACGGCGATGAGGAGATGGGACC
>JANNNQ010000087.1:0-8495 GCA_031398625.1 Pseudomonadota bacterium | reverse complement strand
GCCACCACACGCTTTCACCCCACGTCCAACTTCATCACTGGTGGCGATCGCAGTGCCAAGGCCATCATTGGCGGTGATCGCAGTGCCAAGGCCATCATCGGTGGCGATCGCAGTGCCAAGGCCATCATTGGCGGTGATCGCAGTGCCAAGGCCATCATCGGTGGCGATCGCAGTGCCAAGGCCATCATTGGCGGTGACCGCAGTGCCAAGGCCATCATCGGTGGCGATCGTAGAGCGGCTCAGTAAGTTTCGACGTAGCGCAGTACAAGCCGTCGCCACACCGGCTTAATCTCGCAGAGTGTTAAAGAAATAAACGCCTACACCCACCTCTGATTTCAGTCGGGATTTGCTGACAGAGACACTACCCTTCTCATTTTTCTTTAGCCAGTTGTCTAGAAGCTCCAAGAAGTCGCTTCCCTTTTCTGCCACCAATTCTTGGAATTTGCTTGCTGCTCGCTGCGGCAGATAGTTACTCCACGCATAGCGCTCAAAGTACTTATCTTTTCCACACTCAGGCGAAACGTTGTGTCGGATTGTAGAAATCAGATTGTGAATAGAAGTCGCTCCTGAAGCAAAGAGCTGCCCATCGATGTTTGGTGGCATGAACTTTAAGCCCACAGGGCGTATTCCGCCGTTCTCTGTCTCCTCCACGACTCCTACTCTTCTCATTTCGCCAATAACCGCACCGACGGGTAGATCTCCCGCATAACGCTTTACCAATGAGGAGAGATTCGGAGCGCGCCCTTTTTGGCTGAGTGGAATTGGAGTTCCCGATGCAGATAGGAATTGAGGATCGCTATACCAACCACGAAGCACCATCGAGGCGGGATTAAGTCCATGTGCTGCAAAAACTCCGTCGGAAGAGCGATCCTTCGTCCTTAGTTTTCTTACTTCTTTTCTGCTTAGACCAGTAAGAATTGCAACGCGAGATAGATTCGCCGGACGCCCCCTTAGTCCGTACTCATCAGTAGCGACCTCAACAAAAGCTGATTTGCAGACATCAGCAAACTCGCGATATCCAATGCCGTATTGAAGCAATAGCTTTACAAGCGGTTTGATCAAGTAACGGCACGCTGCAAGCACTGAGGTTTGACTGTCTTTCTGCATAGGATCGGCCGTCAGAGAAACAAGCAGTTGAAGTGGAACATCTGGACCATGAGGGAAGTACTCTGCAGGCGTGATTTTCTCGCAGCTACTGAATCATGCTAAACCCCATCAACACAACCACCCCGATTACCGCAAAAATCACTGCGGCAATCATCCGGACCAGCTTGAGTGGTATGCGCGGTGCGAACCGGTTGCCAAGATAAACGATCGGGGCGTTGACTAGCAGCATACCTGCCGTGGTTCCCAGGACGACAGCTCCAAGTGAGCCGTACTTGGCAGCCAGCGCGACTGTGGCCACCTGGGTCTTGTCACCGATCTCGGCAACAAAGAATGCGATGAGGGTGACCATGAATACCCCATATCCGCCTTTCACCGCCTCATCGTCTTCAAGTTTATCGGGCTTCAGCGTCCATGCCGCGATGGCCAGGAATCCCAGGCCAAGGAGCCAGCGAAGCTGCTCGGCGGTCAGGCTGGCACGGACCCATTGCCCCACGAGGCCAGCCAGGGCGTGGTTGGCAACGGTGGCAACGAAGATGCCGAGGACAATGGGTAGCGGTTTCCGGAACCGCGTTGCCAGCAGCAGGGAGAGCAGCTGCGTCTTGTCACCGATTTCGGCAACCGCCACCGCCAGGGTTGAAACGAGAAAAGCGTCCATCGTGGATACTCAGGGGTCGGGCGGGGATCACGACATCCCAATGAGACAACCCTCCCCGCCCAACCCATGGCATGGAAGATTGCCTCATCGGTCTCGCCAAACCTCATGCCGGATGCGCCATGCGGGCCCTTCAGGACTGCAAGTCTGTTGACGCATCCCCGTCTGTTGCAACGGCGGCTACTCCCCAGCGAGTGGCGGAATTCTAGCAGGTTGATGCAAAAGGCACGGAAGGCCTTTTCCATCTCCCTGTTAGCTCGCTCCCGAAATCAACGAGTTGGAGTTCTTCAAAGGCCCATGGAGTCCGTGACTCGCTCGAACGGGGTGTCGCATTGGGTTTTCATGACCCTGCTGACAGCCAGCCAAGCGGCAAATCGATTGGAATCCAGGCCGACGCCGGGCACGGACAGTGCCGTAAATCCCCTGGGCCAAGGCATAATCGCCACGATAACGCGGCGCTTTCCACCGCGGAGAGATCATGACCCCAGCGGACAAGCGAATACTGGATCTGCTCGACAAGTGGCTGCTGAGCCTCGAGCTGCATCTGAAGTATGCCCAGCTGAATGATGCGGAATATGCCGCCGTCCAGCCGTGGCCGAAGCACGACCGCCCCACCCGCTGGATCATCGAACTGGCCCGCCAGAAGACACTGGAGCTCAAGGCGCAGCAGGAATCCCGGGTGGCGATGGGTGACGGCAAGTTTGCCGAGGCGCTGGAATTGATGGGTTTCCTGGCCAATCTGGTTGGCTCGCAACACGTGCAGCGCTTCATTCCGCTGGCCGAAGCCGACGCGCAACAGAGGCTGCCCACGCCGACCGATACGGCAACGATGGCGGTTCCCCCCGCCTCTCGCAAGCCGGCCAAGGCTGCTGCGCGTGAAACCGACGCCACGCGTGAAATGCCTCGACTGCCGGTGGAAACCCGCACGCCGGATCCAACACCCACTCCCAAGCCGGCTGCTTCGCAACCCCGTCCCCAGGCCAAGCCTGGCAAGAAGGCGCCAACAGCCAACGCTCCCGCCGGCAAGGGAGCAACGGGACCGGCACTTCAGAAGAAGATCATGGCGGACGCAGTCCGCCTGTTGAAGTGGGGCAAGGAATGGCACGAACTGGCCGACCTGATCGCGCGCATCGCGGATCGGCCGCCTGCCGGGGAAATCAGGCGGATCCTCCGTGCCCACAAGACCGAGATCGAGTTGCAGGCGGAAGGCGACGAATAGCTGCCGGCAATCGGGTTGATGGCCAGCGGCTTGTGCTTACTTTTTCCTCCGGGCGGACTTGCGGGCGGGCTTCCGGGCGGGCTTCCGCGTCACCTTGGCGACCTTCCGGCGTACGCTCCTGGCCTTGGCAGCCACCTTCTTCTTGACCGCCTTGCCGCGGGCTTTCGCTTTTCCGCGAACCACCTTCGCCTTGCGCGCCACTTTCTTCCGGGTAGCCGCGACTTTCTTCTTGACGGCCTTCTTTGCCGCAGCCACCTTCTTCTTCACCACGGCTTTCTTCTTCGGAGTGGCCCGCTTCGGAGCAGGTTCGCGGATCTTTTCCTGGACCTGCTGTGCGAGCGCCAGGGCGGCTGACTGCAGCGATCCCCAGGCCTGCTCGGCGCTTGCTCCAATGTCCCGCCAGGCGTCTTCGGTCGACGAACTCACCTGGTCGAACTGCTGGCGGCCCTGCGTGATCAGTTCGCCGAGCTGCCGCGCGCGGTGTTCGTAGTTGACCTGCGCATCGCTGCGCATCTGTGCTGCGCTGGTGCGAGCCTGCTCTTCGAGCTGCTTCGCCCAGTCGGCCCATGCGGCCAGCTGTTCCTGGAGTTGGCGCAGATAGTCACTACGATCGGCCATGAGAATCTCCTTGTTGAAGTTGCCGGCAACACGCCGGCGATACTATAGCTGCGGGCCGCTTGACAACCCAGCCTCAAGCCAAAAAAATCGCGTGCAGTCACGCGCCGGAACAAGGCAGCCGGCGCCGCGGGTACGCACAACAATGACGAGCACCCGGCAAATCGAGGAGGGGGGAACCGCCTCAGGCCAAAGGCGGTCTCACGGCCGGTTACACCGAAGGACACCATGATCGAAGTCAACCAGCTCACGAAGCGCTATCGCTCCCTAACGGCCGTCGACGGCATTTCCTTTCGCGTCGAGCCGGGGGAAGTGCTGGGTTTCCTCGGGCCGAATGGCGCGGGCAAGTCGACGACCATGAAGATGATTGCCGGATTCCTGGCCCCGACCGCGGGCAGCGTGAGCGTTTGCGGTTTCGATGTGGGCGAACAGCCCCTCGCGGCCAAGGCCGCAATGGGTTACCTGCCCGAAGGGGCGCCAAGCTACGGCGAAATGACCGTCCGTGCCTTCCTCGACTTCATCGCCGATGTGAGGGCCCTGACGGGCGCCGACCGCAAGCGCCGGCAGGAGGACGTCGTCGGCCGGCTTGCCCTGGGGTCGGTGCTGCACCAGCCCATCGACACACTTTCGAAAGGCTACAAGCGCCGCGTCGGCCTGGCCCAGGCGATCCTGCATGACCCCCGGGTGCTGATCCTCGACGAACCCACCGACGGACTCGATCCGAACCAGAAGCACGAGGTGCGGACGCTGATCGCGGCGATGGCCGCCGACAAGATCATCGTGATCTCCACCCATATCCTCGAGGAGGTCGATGCGGTGTGCACCCGCGCAATCATCATTGCCGGCGGACGCCTGCTCGCCGACGACACCCCCGCCGGGTTGGCCGCCCGGTCCGCTTCAGGCCGGCTCGATGACGTGTTCCGTTCGATCACGCTGGGAGCCCCTGCCCATGCGTAATGTCTCGATCATCTTCCGCCGGGAGCTGGCGAGTTACTTCGCCACCCCGCTGGCGTTCGTGTTCATCGTCATTTTCCTGGTGCTGGCGGGCGCGTTCGCGTTCTACCTCGGCAATTTCTATGAACGGGGCCAGGCCGATCTCGCCCCGTTCTTCACCTTTCATCCGTGGCTATACCTCTTCCTCATCCCTGCCCTGTCCATGCGGCTCTGGGCGGAAGAGCGCAAGTCCGGCAGCCTGGAACTGCTGATGACCCTGCCCATTACGCTCTGGCAGGCGGTGCTCGGGAAGTTCGCGGCGGCCTGGGCCTTCGCCGGCCTCGCCCTGCTACTGACCTTCCCCCTCTGGATCACTGTCAACTACCTGGGCGACCCCGATAACGGCGCGATCCTCGCCGCCTACATCGGCAGCTTCCTCATGGCAGGCGGTTTTCTGGCCATCGGGGCCTGCCTGTCGGCCGCCACCCGCAACCAGGTGATTGCCTTCATCCTTACGGTGGTCGTCTGCTTCGCGTTCCTGCTGTCCGGCCTGCCGATGGTGCTCGGCGTTTTCCAGGGCTGGGCGCCTCAGGCGCTCGTGGACGCAGTGGCCTCGTTCTCCTTCCTGACGCATTTCAACGCCATCGCGAAGGGGGTCATCGATCTCAAGGACCTCGTGTTCTTCGCTACCCTGATTGCCGCGTGGCTCGTCGCCAACGCCATTGTGCTCGACATGAAGAAGGCCGACTGATGCCAGCCTCGCCACCCCGCCTCACTTCCCGCAAGACCCTGGGCGCCACCGGGCTGCTCGCCCTCGCGGCCGGCTTCATGGCCTTGACCATCATCACCAGCTTTGCGCTCCGCGGCCTGCGGCTGGACCTCACGGAGAATCAGCTCTACTCCATCGCGCCCGGCACCGAACGCATTCTCGAAGGCATTGGTGAGCCAATCACGCTCTACTTCTTCTTCTCCGAGGAGCCCAGCCGGGCCCTGCCCGAACTGCGCGCCTATGCAGACCGCGTGCGGGAGCTGCTCCAGGAAATGGCCGAGCGGTCGGACGGCAAGGTCCAACTCAACCTCGTCGATCCCGAACCGTTCTCGGAGGAAGAAGACCGTGCGGGCGAGTTCGGGCTTTCGGCAGTGCCCGCCGGAGCGCGCGGCGAATCCCTGTTCTTCGGCCTCGCAGGGACGAATTCGACGGACGGGAGGGAGACCATCGGTTTCTTCCAGCCCGACAAGGAGGAATTCCTTGAGTACGACATTGCCAGCCTGATCTACCGCCTCGCGCATCCGGAGCGTCCCACTGTCGGACTGATGGCAGGGTTGCCGGTGTCGGGGGGGTTCGATCCGGCCACCGGCCAGCCGCGACCCGGTTGGGCCGGCATTGAGCAACTGGGTTCGCTGTTTGACGTGAAGCCGCTGGAACCGACCATTACGGCCATTCCCGACGACATCGACGTGCTGCTGGCTCTCCATCCCAAGCAGTGGCCTGCAGCGACGCTGTATGCGATCGACCAGTTCGTCCTGCGCGGCGGCAAATTGATCGCGTTCGTCGACCCGCAGGCGGAACAGGACCAGGCCGCCTCACCCGACGGCCAGCCCGGCGCGGGCCGCGCATCAGACCTCCAGCCGCTGTTCTCTGCATGGGGCGTTGACTACGACACCAGCCAGGTGCTGGGCGATGCCCGCAAGGCCTTGAGCGTCACGCTGCGGCCGAATCAGCCGCCTGTCCGTCACCTCGGCGTGCAGGCCTACACGCGCGAAGACTTCAACGCGGACGACGTCATCACGGCCGGTCTCGACGCCATCAACTTCATGACGTCGGGCGTGCTGAAGCAGAAACCGGGCGCGACGAGTACGTTCGAACCCCTGATCCGGTCGAGCGAGGAATCGGCCCTGCTGGCCGCGGACCGCTTTTCCGTGCTCGAGGATCCGCAGAGCCTGCTCGATGGCTTCAAGCCCAGCGGCGAGCGCCATGTCGTGGCGGCCCGGATCTCGGGTTCGCTTGGCACGGCCTATCCGGAAGGCCCGCCGCCCGGAGCGGCAGCAGGCGCTGCGCTCAAGACGGGTACCGAGCCCGCGAATCTCATCATCGTCGCCGATACGGACGTGGTGTCGGATCTGTTGTGGGTCCGCATGCAGAACATGTTCGGCCAGCGCGTCCCCGTGGCCTGGGCCAACAACGGTGACTTCATTGCCAACGCCCTCGACAATCTCGCCGGCAGTGCCGATCTCATCAGCGTGCGCGGCCGCCAGAGCTTCTTCCGGCCCTTCGTGCGGGTCGACGAACTGCGGCAACAGGCAGACGAACGGCTACGTGCCCGGGAACAGGAACTCGACCAGCAGTTGCAGGAGACCGAGCGGAACCTCGCCGACATGGAAGCCGCCCGCAACGATCGCACTGCGCTCGTGATGACGCCCGAGCAGGAAGCGGAACTGAGACAGTTCCAGGAAGAGCGCACCCGGATCCGCAAGGAACTGCGCGATATCCGCCGCAGCCTCGACGTCGAGATCGACCGGCTGGGCCGCCTGCTCAAGTTCATCAACATCCTGGCCGTGCCCGCCTTGCTCACCCTTGGCGTGCTGATCGCCGCACTGGTCCGGCGTCAACGGCGGCTCGCAGGCATGCGGCGCGGAGCGGCGGCCTGATGGCAAGCAAGTCGCAGAAGCAGCTGGCGATAGCGGGCGCCACCCTCCTCGTGCTGGTCGTCGCTGCGATCTGGATTGCCAGTCGCGACCGCACCACGACGCTCGTTTCGAGCCTGCTGTACCCCGACCTGGTTGCCTCTGTCCCCAACGTACAGCGCGTGGTCATCCAGACGGCCGAGGAACAGTCAGCCGTCGAACTCGTCCGTGACAACGAGCGGTGGTCCGTGACGCAACGCGGCTACGCCGCGGATATCGGCAAGATCGGCGTACTGTTGCAGGACCTCGCGGAACTCAAGGTGCTGGAAGCGAAGACCTCCACTCCGTCGAACTATCCGGCGCTCGGTGTGGAAGACCTCTCGACACCGGGCGCAACAAATCTACGTATCGAGGTATTCACGGATGGGGCAGCGGCGCCCGTCGACCTGATCGTGGGCAAGTCGTCGGCAGCCGAGGGCACCTATGTCCGCAAGACGGGCGAGGCCGCAAGCTGGCTGGTCAACCGGATCGAGGTCACACGTCTGCCCGGTTCGTGGCTCGAACCTGCGATCACCCACGTGGACACGGACCGCATTCACCAGGTCATCCTGCGGCCTGTGGGCAAGCCTGCGCTGACGATCACGAAACCGACCCGGGGCGATGCCGACTTCGCGATTGCAGGCCGGGACCTCGCGCGACCCAAGGCAGCCAACGGGATCGCGACGGGCTTGATCGCCTTGCAGCTCGATGACGTCAGAAAGGCGGACACTTTGCCCGCAGGTCCAGCAGCTCGGGCAACTTATCGCCTCTTCGACGGCCTGGTGCTGGAGATCGCCGGCTGGGTCGAAGGCGACCAGCACTGGATTGCCCTTGCCCCCTCCTTCGATGCAGATCTCGCGAAGCGGTTTGCCGACGACAAGCCGCAGGACAACACGGGCACTGCTTTCTGGCGCACGCCGGAGCAAGTCCAGCAGGAGATCGATCGCCTCACGCCGCGTGTAACGGGTTGGGCGTTTCGCATCCCCGAGTACAAGTACCAGGGCATTTTCCCGGACACGGATGCGTGGCTGAAACAGCCGCTGCCGTGACGCCATTCGCTGACGCAGTCAGCCTGGTATTGCGATCAGTCGACTACCTTCAGTCTCCCGCGACTTTTGCTGTGACAGCGCGCTCAATTTCGGAACTGCGTGCTTGAAATTTTGCTTTAGTTCAGTTCAGGGCCTCTTCCGGCTTCCGAAGCAGTCATATCGGGAGTCATATTGTTGAGTTCTATAACGTGAAGGCGGGAGCGCAGGGGCGCCCCGCCTTTTTCGTTTGGGAGGACGGCGATGAGGAGATGGGACC